>JAFUQM010000063.1 GCA_017472325.1 Lachnospiraceae bacterium | reverse complement strand
ATTTGCGGGGATGAGTGCAGCAGCAGTTATTGGTCCTATACTTGTGACGTTTTTGGGTGTTCCTGCGTATCAGGCTGTAGGAATTGGACTTATGAGCGATGTCTTAGCTAGTTTAGTAAGTGCATGGACGTATAAAAAGAATGGGAATCTGGACGTGAAAAGAAGTTTTTTGTTACTAATTTCTGTGTTGACAATGACGACAGTAGGAAGTTATGTAGCGAGTTTTTTGCCGGAAAAGACTATGAGTGGAACCATGCAGATTGCAATGATTTTCATTGGATTAAGATTCTTGCTAAAACCGGTACAGACCACAAAGGAACAGATGGCAGAACAGAGCAAGAATAGTAGGATTGTTAAGTCTATTGTTGGTGGAGCTATGGTTGGCTTTATATGTGGAACTGTCGGTGCAGGTGGTGGCATGATGCTTTTGTTCGTGCTTACTTCTTTCTTAGGTTATGAAATGCATATGGCAGTAGGAACAAGTGTATTTATTATGGCATTTACAGCATTAACCGGTGGAGTTAGTCATTTTGCTGTGGGTGGAATGCCTGATATTATCAGTCTTGTACTTTGTGTTATGTTTACATTTTTATGGGCAAGAATTGCAGCAGTAATTGCAAATAAGGCATCAGCAAAGACATTAAACAGAGTTGTTGGTATTGTTATGATTGTGACTAGCATTGTTATCTTAGCTGTCAATTACCTAAGTTAAGGAATAATCTATATAATGCGCAAGGTAGATTTGCAGAGTAATGGCGAAGTTTTCTTTTTATGTGTTTAGAATGCTTAAGAAAATTTCAGTTCTACGGAGCCTTTATTTTGCTGAAATGCTGATTGATTTAATTGTCGGTTGTGCTATAATATCTTCATGGCAACACTTTGGCAACAGAAAATCAGTAAGCCAAAATAAAGTGTGCAAATAGAGTAAAATATCGGCAGATTTTAAATAAGACTTAAACAAAATAGTTTAAGTTAGAGCGACAACTTGCCGAGTTTGAATAATACAAGTTAATACAGGACATTATAAATGGCAGGTAATCATTTAGATTATCTGCCATCATTTATACTATACCTTACCCCTTCTGTCGCATCTTCCCATCTGCGATTGCTTTCTGCACCCATAGTTGAAGCGAATCTATTGTCATAGATATTTGAGAAAGCTGCTCCTGAATATGCTCGAAGTCCCGCATTTCGTCATCAGAGATGACACCATCAACCGTAATTTCGATTAAGCGGCTTTTTTCTTTTTCCAGAGCATTTAAGGAGGCTAACATTTCAAGTGTAATCTGAGAAAGCTCTTTAAATTTTACTTCAGGAACATATTCCTGCCCAATTGGGCATTCGTGAGAACAATAATAATTGCATAAAGAAGGATTTTTATAGCAATCAGCCATAGCGAGAATTTCATCCGGATGAGGAAGAGATTTCTCGCTTTCAATTTTTTCTATTCTATCTGCCGATAGGAAAGTAAGACGTTCGGAAGCACCCTCGCGAGTAAGTCCGGCATTTTCACGGCTGATTTGATATATGTTTTTATTTGGTTTTGTAGATTTTCTTCCCATAAGCGAAATTCCCCTCTGTATGTCTATTTTGCACCTTTTAGCGAAATAGGTACGTGTAAGTCGTACTTTTAAAAATGTTTTCTTTGTTGCTTCTATTATATACTGTAATTACTTCAGAGGAAACACTCTAATTTTTAAAAGTATATTATATGGGAGGAGGTTATAGAATGAGTATCCAGCAGAGAGTTCTGGCGTGCAGATTATTAGAAAAGATGCAGGAGCAAAAAACATACAGTAAAAAATTAGGATTAGAAGATTTTTCAACATTTCAAGGTATGCAAATAGACTATAATATGAAATGTCATGTAGAAAGGGCGAGGGAGTTATGATAAAATTTTTATTAGTAATGTCATTACTTAGTTTTTTATTTTGGATTGGATTTAAACTGACAGGCGCAATATTAGCAACATGCTTTTGGCTATTTATTGAAGTTCCATTGGCATTCGTGGCGTTTGTTATTGGTTTGGTATTATGTTGCACACTCATTCTGATACCAGTAGGAATAGGATGTTTTAAAACAGGATTTAAGCTACTGATACCAGGAATATAATAGAAGGAGGAAAAAAGATGATTATCACAACAACACCTTCGGTAGAAGGAAAAAGAATTACAGAGTACAAAGGAATCGTATTTGGAGAGGTTGTCTCCGGTGTCAATTTTGTAAGAGATATGGCGGCTTCTCTCAGCAATATTTTTGGTGGTCGTTCCACCAGCTATGAAGAGGAGCTTGTTCAGGCAAGACAAAATGCGTTGTGGGAAATGCAGCAACGTGCAGCGTCTATGGGGGCTAATGCAGTAGTAGGAGTCGATATCGACTATGAAGTGCTTGGTGCAGACAATGGTATGCTCATGGTTACCGCAAGTGGTACAGCTGTTGTAGTAAATTAGCAATCGGATAAAGAAAATTAAATATTGTCAAACATAAATGCCAGAATTATAATAAAAATGGAATCGTCTATGATGCCAAATATAAGAAGGTAGAGTTGAAAATAATGATAAATCATGTACATAGTATACTATTTGCGATTATGGAATTATTCATAATGTATATCGGCATTTTTTTGACAGAAAGGTATGTATTTCTGGAGCCACCCTTGGAGAAAAATAAGCAGCGACTGTACTACTTGGTGTCTTTCCTGCTGGCACTCATTGCGAATGCATTTTTTGCAGATATTGCACAGTTTATCGTATTGTTGGCAGGTGGTTTGAATATTTGCCTTGCGAGAAAGGAGCATCGTATTCGAGGCTTCTTTCTGATTATTCCAGCTATGGGTATTATCAATGGTTTGATTGTTCCGATTTTGATTATGCCAGCTGTGTTATGTAATTTTTCGGAAAATGAGATGGTAATATATGGACTCATTATCTTTAGTATCATTTATGCTTTACTCCTTGCTTTTTTGATTAAGGGAAGAAAATGGCGCGAGAACTTTCGGGAGGAAAGCGAGAATCGGCATTTAGAGAGATGGGAAACAATTTTATTATTTGTTGTTGGTATTTTGCTGACTGCGTATTCTAATTTGCTTACAGGTTTGCCGGTTGCAAATGAACAAAATCAGATTTATGTTGAAATGCTCTCGTTGCAGATTGCTTTGATGGGTATTATTTCCTTTATATTGTCAGTTACTGTTATTGTGTTAGTGATGCAGGGCAATAAACGTTCCTACTATCATGAGAAAGCATTAAATATGCAAAAGATGGAAGTGGAAAAGGAAAAGGCAGAGGCAGCCAATGAAGCAAAGACCACCTTTTTGTCTAATATGTCCCATGAAATCCGAACACCGATGAATGCCATTGTAGGAATGACAGATATTCTTTTGCGCGAAGAACATTCTGACAAGACGCGGGAATACTTAAATAACATTAAAAATTCGGGTGCTGCATTGCTGACGATTATTAATGATATTTTAGACTTTTCCAAAATAGAGTCTGGTAAAATGGAAATCGTAGAAGAGGCGTATGAGCCAATGTCGATGTTTAATGACCTATCTATGATTTTCTTAAATAGAATTGGAGATAAGAAGGTAGAACTTTTATATGATATTGATAAAAATATGCCAACGAAGTTGAAAGGCGACAGCCAGCGATTGCGGCAGATTATTATCAATTTGATGAACAATGCCATTAAGTTTACGGAGCAGGGGTATGTTAAACTCACAGTAAAAGCCAATGTGTTGGATGCTGACAATACAGAATTGGCGTTTTATGTGGAGGATACAGGACAAGGGATAAAGCCAGAGGATGTTGAAAAACTGTTTGCCTCCTTTCAACAGGTAGACACGAAGAAAAATCGCTACAAAGAAGGCAGTGGTTTAGGGCTTGCGATTTCAAAGCAGCTTGTAGAACTGATGCATGGAAGCATTGGCGTTGATAGCATATATGGTGTGGGTAGTGTGTTCTATTTTGCAGTACCTCAGAAGGTGTTGAATATAAGACCGGCAGCCAAGCTAAAAACAGATGCTTCCAAATATGGAACAATAGGAATTCGGATTGCCAATGAATTGGTAAGAGAGCAAATGAAACAGCTTGCAGCGTCTTATCAGGTTCCTTGTGTTGAAGTTGAAGATGCTTTGGCAGAGGAATTGGGTGTTTTCATTACGGATGATAAAAATGCAATAGCAGAAGGTAAAAAGCATCTTCGCAAAGATGATGCAATCCTATGTCTGCTACAAAATCCAATGGCGGAAAACTATTCTGATAGTGATGCAACCATTTTAAATAAACCTATTTTTAGTTTGAATTTTTGTCAGCTATTAAATCATGAGTCGTTTACAGTGCATGGCATGGTCGAAGAGAAACGACAATGGATTGCGCCAGAAGCCAAAATACTTGTGGTGGATGATAATGAGCTGAACTTAAAGGTTGCCATTGGCTTGCTTGAGCCGTTCCAGATGCAGATAGATACAGCGCTGCATGGAAAAGAAGCGCTGTCTATGATTTTGAAGAACCATTATGATATTGTGTTTATGGACCACATGATGCCGGTGATGGATGGTGTTGAAGCAACAAGAGAGATTAGAAAGTTAGAAGATGAAGTTTATCAGAAATTGCCGATTGTAGCATTGTCTGCCAATGCTACGGCAGAAGCAAAAGAGATGTTTTTGCGGGAAAAGATGAATGACTTTGTTGCTAAGCCAATTAAAATGAAAGAAATCAGCAAATGTATTTTAAGATGGCTGCCCAAAGAGTTAGTACAAAATGTAGATAAAGAAATAAACGTTGTAGAAAAAGTGGAAGAAGATATGCTTGTGATTGAAGGTCTTGACGTTGCAGAAGCAATTAAGAACTGTGGATCCAAGCAACTATTTCTGGAATTGTTGCGTGATTTTTATAGGCTGATTGAACCAAAGAGTAGCAAAATAGAGCAATATCTTGCAGAAGGGTTGATTCGCGATTATACCATAGAGGTTCATGCGATGAAAAATGTTGCAAGAATGATAGGGGCACTGGAATTGTCTGATCTATTTTACCAGATGGAGCAGCTTGGCAATGCGGAAGAAAAAGCGCAGCTAGTAGAACGTACACCGGAGGTACTTGCACTATTTAGAAGCTACAAAGAACTTTTGGAAGAATATGGAAGAACGCCGCAGAAGGAACAGAAAAAAGTACCTATTGAACAGATGCAGCAGACATTGACAAAACTTCATGATGCAATCGATACCTTTGATTTGGATGAAGCTGATAGCGCAATGGAAGAGTTGGAAGGATATGTATTTCCGGATGACATACAGCCTATGATAGAGCAGCTCAGAGTGTATATGGCAGATGTGGCAATGGAAGATGTGCTGGAGATTACAAAGAGTATTTCTGAAGGCTTAGCGTTGTCTGAGACAGAGCAACAAAGTAAAGCATGTATCATGCTCGTGGATGATGATGAAATAAATGCTAAGGCGGTTACGAGTATGTTGCAGGAGAATTACCGAATTCTTTGGGCTAAGTCGGGCTCAGAGGCATTTGCATTGTTAGAAAAACAAATACCGGATTTGATTCTCTTAGACGTACATATGCCAGGTATGGATGGGCATGATGTAATACATATGTTAAAGGAAAATCCAGAGTATGCAGAGATACCGGTTATTTTCTTAACTGCTGATGAAGATGAGAAGACAGAAGTGCAGGGACTTTGCGAAGGTGCGATAGATTTCATTAAAAAACCTTTTGTGAAAGCAGTGGCAATGCAGAGAATTCAAAGAATTCTTGAACTTTCATATCTTCAGCAAAATCTCAAGGAAGAAGTGGAAAAGCAGACGGACGTTGCAGAAAAGCGTAGAGAAAAAGTAGAACGTATGTCATTGCAGATGGTGCAAGCGCTTGCCAATACGATTGATGCAAAGGATTCTTATACGAATGGGCATTCTACAAGGGTTGCAAAATATGCGGTTATGTTAGCAGAACGCATGGGGTATTCGGGTGAAAAATTGGAACAGTTGCATTATACTGCTTTGTTACATGATATCGGCAAAATAGGAGTTCCAAAGGAAATCATTAATAAGCCATCCAAATTGACAGATGAAGAGTATGAAATTATCAAGACACATCCTGTCATAGGAAGCAATATTTTAAATGAGATAACAGAAATACCGGATATTGCAATTGGAGCAAGATGGCATCATGAGAGATTTGACGGTAAAGGCTATCCAGATAAGTTACAGGCAACTGAGATTCCAGAAATTGCAAGAATTATAGGGGTAGCAGATGCGTATGATGCTATGACTTCAAAGAGAAGTTATAGAGATGTGTTGCCGCAGGCGGTAGTTTGTGAGGAACTGGAAAAGGGAAAGGCAACCCAGTTTGATCCGCAGATAGCAGAGATTATGATTCAGCTCATAAAGGAAGATATTGCTTACGAAATGCACGAATAGAAGCAAAAAAGTAAGTTACAATATGACCAAAACAAAGCTACAAAATCAGGAGGGTGAAAAATGGCAAAAAGCGCACAAGACATTATGAATTTGATTCAGGAACAAGACATTAAGATGGTGGACTTTAAGATTGTAGATATCAATGGACAGTTCCGCCATGTAACGATTCCGGCTTCACAATTTACTGAAAATACGATGAAGAACGGAATTGGCTTTGATGCATCTAATTATGGATATGCTGTAGTGGAAAAGAGTGATATGGTTTTTATTCCAGATTTGGATACTGCAATGATTGATCCATATTGTGAAGTGTCTACGTTATCTATTACTGGCAATGCAATGATTATTGATTATCCGGAGAATCGTCCTCTGAATCAATATCCGCGCAATATTGTACTGGCAGCAGAACAGTATATGAAGGATAGTGGGATTGCTGACACAATGTTAATTCTGCCAGAATTTGAATTTCATATGTTTGATCAGGTTGCCTGGTCTGTGCAACCTAATTCTATCGGAGTTTCTGTGGATGCAAAGCAGGCTTACTGGAATAGTGATGTAGAAGGAAAAGGATGCATTGTTGCTCACCAGAAAAATTATCATGTAGCAAAGCCGTTTGACAGCACATATGAATGCCGTTCAGAGATGTGTTTGGAATTAGAGAAAATGGGTATTTCGATAAAGTATCACCATCCAGAAGTAGGTGCGGCTGGTCAGTTTGAAATTGAGCCTATGCTTGGACAGATGTCTAAGATGGCAGATGCTTCTATGATGATCAAATATGTTATCCACAATACAGCAATGAAATATGGTAAGGTAGCTACCTTTATGCCAAAACCTGTTTATGGAGAAGCAGGAAATGGAATGCATGTACACATGTTGTTACTCAAGGATGGTGAGCCTGTATTTTCTGATGATGAAGGATATTCACATTTAAGTAAGACAGCACATTACTTTATGGGAGGACTTTTGAAACATATTGCATCACTTTGTGCAATTACGAACCCAAGTACCAATTCGTTCAAAAGACTGGTTCCGGGTTTTGAAGCACCGGTAACTGTAGGATATGCAACATCAAACCGCAGTGCTGTGATTCGTATTCCTGCGTATGCGAAGACACCAAACCTTCGTCGTTTTGAGATTCGTAATCCAGATGCAACTTGTAATCCGTACTTATGCTATGCAGCACTTCTGATGGCTGGTTTAGATGGTATTAAGAATCAGATTGACCCACACGAAAATGGTTGGGGACCTTATGACATGAATCTGTATTCCTTATCTGATGAGGAAAAAGCAAAACTGACATCCTTGCCGACGTGTTTAGAAGATGCGTTGGATGCATTGGAGGCGGACCATGATTATCTGACTGCGGGTGGAGTATTCCCAGAGAATCTGATTCATAATTTTATTACTATGAAGAGAAAAGAATGTATGCAGATGTCTGCAATTCCACATCCAGCAGAGTTTGATAAATATTTCAATTTATAAAGATAATATTCTGTTGTAAAATTGCTATGATTTTTAGAAAAAAGCAGCATTTTTTGGAAACTCTTCGTTTTTCTTAAATTTTCAATTTAAATTTTTTATACTTTTTCACAAACTTGATTTTGGGGATTGGAAACTATTTTGAAGCTATTTACAGCCTTTTTTTGAGGTGCTAAGATGATATCAAGATAAATCAATTGATTACTTCGGGGGACAAATTTTAACAAGCTTTTTTAGAGAAAGGGATTTAATGATGAAGAAGAGATTTGGGGCATTTGTAGCAATGGTATTAGTATTCACAATGATGTTTTCCATGACAGTATCCGCTGCTGGAACAAACACAGTAACCTACACACAGGCAAATGAAATTGCAACAATTTGTTATCAGGGTTACAACGGTGGGGTAAAAGGACCAATTATTATTACACAGGGTACACTGCACACTTGGTTTTCTGATAAAGAAGTTTATCTTGTAACACTTTCTGGAACAGAAATGGTAACACAACAGTCTACAGGATATTTTACAGATTTATTAGCAGGCTTTAATCAGAACAATGCTTATCTTGATAATGTAATTAGAACAATTACAATGAATATTCCAAAAGGTTCAAACTTAATTCTTGCAGGACATAGTCTTGGCGGAATGATTGCACAGCAGACAGCAGCAAGTTCTTATATGAAAGAAAACTATAATATCTTGAATACAGTTACATTTGGCTCTCCATTGATTGCAGCAGGCGAGAGAGAAGGAGATGTAAAAAGACTTGGTGATACATCTGATGTAGTTCCATATTTAAGTGTAACAGGAAGCGTTGAAAAAGAAGTATGGAAAGTGTGCGGCTTACAGCGTGAAAACGGTGGATATGGTACAGATTGCCTGAGTGCACATACAGACAGCTATTTAAGAAGTGATTTATGGGGCAAATATGATGTAGTTGGAAGCTGGTGGGGAACAGCAGAATTGACATTAGATTTAGATACACAGCAGTATTTTAAAGCACCTAATATTGTCTAATCCATAAGTACCTATAAAAATAACCTTGTAACGGAAGTATTATTCTGTTGCAAGGTTATTTTGCTTGCATTAGATAGTGTGGCTTTTTATAATAGGTTTCATAGCATATATTGTTTTTGGGAAGAGATATATGCAGTATTTTAATATTATTATAAATGAGAAGAAAGGGAGATAGCATGAAGAAAACAATGAAACGATTTCTGGTTTTATTGTGTGTGGCAACGATGGTAGTAGGCGAAGTTCCTGCCAATATTGTTTTTGCATCACAGCAGATGGAACAAATAGCGGAAAACAAAGATGTTGATACAGCTATAGAAGCATCTGCACCAGAAGAAAGTGCACCAGAAACTTCAGAGAAAACAAATTTAGAAGGAACAGACGTAGAAGTTTCAGAGGGAACAGGCTCAGAAGTTTCAGAGGGAACAGGCTCAGAAGTTTCAGAAGGAACAGGCTCAGAAGTTTCAGAGGGAACAGGCTCAGAAGTTTCAGAAGGAACAGAGTCAGAAGTTTCAGAAGGAACAGAGTCAGAAGTTTCAGAAGGAACAGAGTCAGAAGTTTCGGAGGGAATAGACGTAGAAGTTTCAGAGGGAACAGACGTAGAAGTTTCGGAAGAAACAGATGCAGAAGTTTTAGAAGGAACAGAGTCAGAAGTTTCGGAAGAAACAGATGCAGAAGTTTTAGAAGAAGTAGAAACGGAAATTTTAGTAGAAGAACCAGAGTCTACATTAGTCAATATGATTACAGTTGATGCGGCAACTACAACGGAAGCAACGCTTTGTGGAGATGCTTTGACATGGTCTTATGATAAAGATACTGCAGTTCTTACCGTGTCAGGTAATGGCGATATGTATGATTATGCCAAAGAAAAAGCGCCGTGGTATTCATCTAGAAAAGCAATTAAGGAGATACATATTGGTAAGGATGTAACTTCTATTGGTAATTATGCATTTTATAACTTGATTGCGGTAGAAACAGTAGTGTTCGGAGAAGTTGTGACAGATGACGAAAGTGTATCTGGAAATGATCCATCCGTATCGGAAAATGATCCGTCCGTATCGGAGAATGACCCGTCTGTATCAGATAATAATCCATCTGTATCGGAGAATAATCTAACGGTATCGGATAACAATGCAAGTGAAACAGACAATGAAACGACATTAACACAGAAAGATGTATATGAAAGTTCCTTAAAGAAAATTGGTCGTAATGCGTTTCATAGTATGAAGAAACTAAAAACAATACAATTACCAGATAGCGTAGAAAGTCTGGGATACCAATGTTTTGCAAGCTGTACCAATTTACAATATGTAACGTTATCAAAGAATTGGAAAGAGTGTCCTACACATACAGAAGGAAAATCAGGAATTGA
Source organism: Lachnospiraceae bacterium (assembly GCA_017472325.1). GTDB lineage: Bacteria > Bacillota > Clostridia > Lachnospirales > Lachnospiraceae > RGIG4733. The sequence goes on along the minus strand of JAFUQM010000063.1, from coordinate 7,261 downwards.
TTATCAGGGTAGAATTTTTGAAGAATCTAATATGATAGTCGATGTTATATGTCCAGAAGGCATGACAATTGTACCGGCATATGCCTTTGCAAAGACTTGGACAATGACAGAAGTGCGATTACCAGAAACAGTTACTGAAATTGGTGCATATGCATATTATGATTGTGAGAATCTGGCACGCATTGATTTTCCTGATACAGTAGAGACAATAGGAAATAATGCTTTTGCAGAATGTATTGATTTAAGAGTGATTGATATGAGCGAATCTATGGAAACAATACCCAAAGATGCGTTCAAAGGAGATACAGCTTTAACAGCAGTATTTTTTAAAGATGCTATAAAAAATATTGATGCAGGTGCATTCAATGGATGTAAAAATGTTGAAAATCTGTATTACACAGGTACAAAAGCACAGTGGGAAGAGGTGTCCGTAGGTGCGAATAATACGATTTTAGACAATGCTGTTTGGGAATATGAATCCGTAGCTGGATTTGTACGTCCAACATATATTCGTGAAAAGAGTTATACGCAGCCGGCTACAAATCTACCTGCTAGTTTTTATGGTGGTAGAAAAAAAGGTAATATGATAACGCTGACGGAGGAAGAATTTGAAAATGCGTTTTTTGGTCCGGACAGTGATATGTACGGTGTGTCAATACCGAAGGATTGTTATATCACCTTTGGATTTGACAAAGCTTATAAGTGTCCGGAAACGGCTACCTTAATTGTAACAACGGATGGTTTGACAGACGAACGTTCAGACTATTATGCAGAAACAATATCGGGCGAATATATATACATAGGTACAGTTTATGAGTCAAAAGATTTCCATACTTTAAGTATTGGACATATTGATGAGTATATTGTAGGAATCAAGGTTGTAGGACGTGATTTAGAAGGCGAGTGGCCGGGAGCAGATTTGATAGGGATTATTCTGGTTGCAGATCTTCCAGGTGTGCAGGTAGAGATGCTTTCCAAAACCCGCGTGACTTTGAATAGAAAGGCAGAATGCTATGACCTGCTTAGAGAATCCCAGAATTTTGCCATTGACTCTAAAGAAGAAGCTACGATTTTGGTAAGTGCTGACTGGAAGGAATATGAGCCGGGAACGATAGTTTTGATGCAAGGCGGTAAAGAAATTCTTAGGAATCAAGGTGGTTCTTTCGTAGATATTCAGCCAGCACAATTATTTCAGCCGTATGAAGACATTACAGTGTGTCTGCTTGATGCGAATGATGAGATAGTAGAAGAGATAAAGATTTTGCTGACAGTAGGGGCATCTACCACAACGCGTTTGGATTTGGATACGAAAACAGTATCGGTTGTAGTACATGAACAAGCAGGCGATACAAATGATGATTCTGGTATCTATGTATTGAGTGAAGATGCAACGATTTCGTATGGCAAACAAAAGTATAAAACTGATGCAAATGGAGTCACTACTTTTACAAAAGGTACAGCGGATTCTGTGATTATCTCAAAAGAAGGATTTAAAACGAGGGCATATACACTAGAACGCCTGAAAAAAGATAAAAATGTTTATTTGTATCGGTCGGCAGAAGGAAAAAGTCCATATGTCTATGCAGTATGGGTTGATGATGTAAATGCGCTTACTAAGACAGTTTTTGTGTCAGATGGTGATGTTGTAAAAATTGTTCCTGAACTGAACACAGAAGATTATGAGTGGGGAAGTGTTACACTGACACAAGATTCAACATCCATACGTATTAATAAAAACGGGACAAAAGTCTGCTTATCAGATTCTTTTGTATTAGACGAACCAATTTATATGCGTGCAAAGACCACGGATGGAACAATAATCAAAAAAGAACTGAAAATCATGCAGACCCCAATGAATAAAGACCAAAATTTGGATTTTGAATTTTCATTTTCTGATGACATGTCCTTGACACTGCCAGAAGATATAGAACCTGAATTTTTTGCAGGTCTTCCATTGGAAGTGAATTTGATAGAGTCGATCATTCCTGTTTCGGTAGAAGTGGAAGGAAATGAATTTAAGGTTGCAATTGGTATAGAAACAGATAATCCGAAAGAATTTGTAAAGAAGATAAAGGAAAAACAAATCTGTACCATTAGTGATGATGCAATAGAGGGACTTCAAAAGCTTAGAAATCTAAAGAAAACATTTGACGTAAAAGATGTTCCGGCAAGCTTTGGTATTGAGGGCAGCATGACTGTTATGGGATACATGGAAGGAAGTATTACCAGTGCAGGTGAGATTCGTGTTGCAGGAGGTGGACTTGCAGTTGGAATCAATGGAGCTGTAGATGAAGAACTTCCGTTTATGGCGGGTCCAATTCCATTGTATTTTGAAGCAGAAATAGAAGCAGCTATAGAATCAGCATTAGGATTAGAGTATCGTGAGGCTACACAGAAAATAACGCCAAAAGGAACTCTGAGCGGTGAATTAGGTGTTTCAGGAGGACTTGGTGTAGGTGCAGCTGATGTGCTTTATGCAAGTGGTGGTCTGACGGGTACAATCAAACCAACGCTTACAATGTTCTCAGCAGAGCATAAAAAGAATCATTTGCTAGTGACGGCAGCAGTAGAGGCTTATGCGACACTAGGAATTGCAGGATTTGAATATAATCCGAAATGGCCTATAGGGGAAGAGATTATTTTAGTAGATACGGATAAGAACTCAGGAACGCCGGGTCATGGACACTTTAGTGTAGGAGATAAGGCTTTACAGGAAGCGCAGATTTTAGAAATTCCATATGATACGTCAGTATATCGCCTGAAAAATTTATCTTATATCGATGGCGGTGTGACACTATATGATGCGAATAGTGGAAATGGCAATAGAGCAATGAGTGGAGCGTTCTCCGAAAAGGTAGTTACATCACAAACTTTAGTGAATGACATTTATAAACAGTCCACACCACAGTATGTCATGTTAGAAAACGGTAAACAGATTGCCGTATGGTTGGATGCAAGCAGCAGTGATGCTAATGCGGTATGCCTCTACTATGCATATTATGATGGTACCAAGTGGAGTGAACCAGCAATGGTATCTGCTGATGGTACAATGGATTATGCCCCTGTTTTAGCAGAATTAAACGGTAAAGTATATTTGGCATGGCAGGATGCAACACAGGCATTTGCATTGAATGAAACATCTAAACTGGATGATATTGCGCCTTATTTTGATATTTCCCTATCTGTTTTCGATGAAAGTAAAGGATTTACATCAAAAATTACAATACCATACACAGGACTTGATATGATGCCGGCTCTTTGTGCTTCTGCTGATACAGTTTATGTGGGATGGGTAAATAATAGTGTAAATGATTGGTTTGGTACAACGGCTGATAATCACATTATCTATGCTACATTTGATGGTGTGACAGTGGGAACACCGACAAGCTCTGTTGGTAATCTGACTGCAGTTGGAAGCTTAAAAATTGATTATCATAATGGTTTGAATGTTGCTTATGTATGTGATACAGATGGCAATCTGAAAACGGAAAATGATAAGCATGTGTTTGAAAATGGTACAAGAGTATCTGCAGAAGATAGGGCGGCATATGGACCATATTATTATAATCATGAATTATATTGGTACGCTAACCAAAGTGTAATTTCTAAAAACTGCAATGCAGGGGGAGGAATTACATCTCATAGATATGTAATTACCGAACATAATGGACAGAAAGTATTGTTTTTTGTTGATAATGAGGGAATATATTCTACTTTAAAGGCAGCTTATTTTGATGAGAGTGCCAATGCTTTTGGTGCACCAATCGCAATTAGCAATGGAAGTAATTATATTGGTGCATTTTCGGCGGATTGTCAGAATGGTATTACCAATCTATTGGTTAATAGCATGGCTGTAGTGGATAATATTAGTAGTGGACAACCATATGGAACAGCTTCTTTGGAATTGATTTCTTTGAATACATATAGTGACATAGCAATTACGGATATTATCTATGATGAAGATACCTTCTGTGAAGGCGAACAGATGGAATTTACAGTAGAATTTACGAATCGTGGTACGCAGAGTATTGATACTGTTACTGTTGAAGTGCAAGATACTGACGGTAATGTGTTGTCTCAAAGAAATTTAAATGTTGCTTTGATGGCAGGTGCAACGACACAGATAAAGACATATTATAATGTACCAAAATCAACATCAGAAGAAACGCTTGTAATTTATGTATATCCGACCAACTTCACAGATTGTAATATGACAGATAATGAACAGACAATCGAATTGCATTATGAAGACATTACTGTGGAAAATATTACATGGGGTATGCGTGGAGATGGAAAAATAGCAATTCAGGCAGATATTGTAAATCGTGGTTATAGTACGGTTGATAAAGTAACGGTGCAATTGTATAAAGAATCATTAGAAGGAACAGCATTAGAAGAAAAAGTATTACAAGACATTGCTCCGCTGGATATGAAGCCGGTAACATTTGAGCAATATGCACAGGAAGATACAATTTATTATATTGCTGTTTCAACGCAAGGCGATTCCTATACGTATAACAATAGTGAGTACATACTGATTGATTGTGTGGAGCCTACAGAAGACGAGAGAACAACCTATTCTGTATCCTTTGACTCCGCGGGAGGAACAAAGGTTGCAGATATTACTGGTATTGTGGCAGGAAGTACCATCACCCTTCCAGAGGAACCAACGAAGGAAAACTGTGTTTTCCTTGGATGGTATACAGAAGTAAACGGTGGGGGAACTCTTTTTACAGAAGAAACTGTAATAACAGATAATATTACTTTATACGCATTCTGGAAAGAAGAAGCACAGGTGATCAAGGGACTTTGGATAAAGGATATTCCGAATCAGGTTTATACGGGCAAAAATGTTCAGCCAGAGGTTATTGTGTACGATGGTGCCAAACGACTTGTAAAAGGAACAGATTATACGGTGTCATATAAGAATTGTAAGAATGCAAATGATGCCTCAGTTGTGAAAAAAGCACCAACAGCAATTGTGAAATACAAAGGAAATTATTCGGGAACCAAAGCAGTTACCTATAAAATTATGCAAAAGGATATCAGTGCAAATGATATCGTGTTTGAAAATCTGGTAGCAGCTTATAATGGCAGAAAGCAGAAAGTAGCTCCAGTAGTGACATGGAATGGAACAAAGTTAAAGAATAACAGGGACTATGTAATCGTATATGATACAAACGAAACCTATACCGATGTAAAAGACTATACGATTACAATTCAAGGTAAAAATAACTTTACAAATTCTACAAAGGTTACTTTTTCTGTCGTAGATAAAAAGTTGATTTCAAAAGCAAAACTAACTAAGATTCAAGACCAGAAATATACGGGAAGTCCTATCACACCGGAATTTGTATTACGGAATGGAAGCGATGAACTAGAAGCAAAAACACATTATGAAATTATAGAATATGTGAATAATACTGCGATTGGTACAGCGTCCATTCGAATAAAGGGTATTGGTGAATATGCTGGAGAGAGAACGATTACTTTCAAGATTGTTGGAGCCCCAATATCTAAAGCAAAACTGAATAATTTTGCGTCGTGGGTATTCTACAGTGGTAACAAGGTAAAACAAAATGTTGTGTTAACGTACCAGGAGGGAGATAAGACAATTCCGCTAATAGCAGGAAGAGATTATAAAGTTTCTTATGCTAACAATCTCAAAGTAGGTACAGCCACTGTTATCTATACAGGTAAAGGAAAATATTCAGGTGTATTAAAGAAGACGTTCAAAATTAAGCCATACAACATTAGCTCTGATTATGCCAATATGGTGACATACCAGAAGAATATCACAGCAGTACATGCAAAGGGTGGTAGTAAACCGGATGTAACAATTTGGTTTGATGATGTTCTGTTAAAGAACGGAGTAGACTATACATTAAGCTATGCCAAAAATAAAGATGTAAATGATGGCAAGGAAACCCAAAAGGCACCTGTTATAACAATTAAGGGAAAAGGTAATTATACCGGAAGTATTAAGGTGAATTATGCCATTATAACCCAGAACCTTGAGAATGTTACAATGGAAGCTTCTGATGTAATTGTGAATACCAAAGCGGGAAAATGGAAATCAGTCCCTGCATTAACTGATTTGGATGGTAAAAAATTAAGTATCAATAAAGATTATGAAAAAGAAATGGAGTATACTTATGTCAACCAAACAACATTGGCAGATGGAACACAGCGTAATGCTGGTGCAAAAGTAGAAGATGAGGATATTGTACCAACAGATACAGAGATATGCATTACTGTGGAAGGAATGAAAAATTACACAGGCAGACAGTCCTGTACTTACCGAATTGTTGAAAAGACAATTTCGGCCGCAAAAGTTACTATAGATGATATAGAGTATACAGGTAAAGCAATTGAAGCAATTCCGAAATGCGTAATGCTTGGAGATGAGGAATTACGATTGGGTTATGAATATCGAATTAAAGATGGCAGTTATAAAAATAATACAAAAGTTGGAAAAGCAAGTTTTGTGATTGAAGGTATTGGAGAAAAATTTGGCGGAACAAAAACAGTTACCTTCAAAATTGTGGCAAAAAGTCATAAAGAATAAGGATGTATTTTGATAAGTGGAGTGGTATTCGTAGAATGCCACTCCATTTACATGCTGATATTAGTTCATATGTGGCAGAGGATACAAATGATAATCTTTATAAATATTCTCGTAGGTCGTGTCGTAGAGTTTCTTCAATAGATATCAGTCTGGAACAAAGTTCTTTACTCTGTTGGTTTGCTGCTTTATATTGATTCAGATATTTGTATAAAGATTTGATTCCCATATTGCAGCCATCTGTAATTAAGTCAGCGACCGTGGCATCTTCTTCATTCATTGTCATCTTCATATTGGTTTTTAACCATGACATACTCTTTGCCATTGGATTTGGTTCCTTTTCTTCGCTGTCGTATTCCATGAGTAAAGAATGAATATCATTTCCTAGTTTCTCGTGATGCTCTCGGCTTTCACACAGTAGCTGTTTTAACGTATCATCTTCAACCTTTTCTAATATCTCGTCAATGGATGCCACAGCCATTTTGCTACCAGCATCGCATTCTTTTAACAGATGAATTGTATCTTCGTTTTCCATAGTGAAACCTCCTGTTTGTTTTAGGTAGTGTCAAATTTACTACCTTATTTTTCTTTCTAAACCTTTATTTTTGGGAGTTCGCAAATAAAAAGAGCAATGACCTCCCAAAAGAAGTATAATGAGTTCACCACAAACAACATTATCAACACGGAGTCATTGCT
>JAFUQM010000062.1 GCA_017472325.1 Lachnospiraceae bacterium | reverse complement strand
CTATATGATAAGTTTATATATTTATTATATGTCAGTTTTCGAATCTGCGCAATGGATTTTGATGTCATTTCTGACATATCACATATGTTCTCAATATAAATTTTTTATAACATCAAAAAATTATTATTGTAGCAAATTAAGAACTCCCTGATTACTTTGATTTGCCTGTGCCATCATAGAATAACCAGCCTGTTCTAGAATATTCTTCACTGATAATTTTGTCATCTCCGTTGCCATATCTGCATCTCTGAGTTTTGATTCTGCAGCTGCAGTATTTTCGACAATGTTTTCTTCATTTGCAATGGTACGTTCCAGACGATTTTGCTGCGCACCTATAGTGCTGCGGTTACCAGAAACATTTGAAAGCGCCGCCTTTACTTTACCAAGTGCAGCACTTGCACCCTCTACCGTAGATACATCGATATCCTTTAAACCGAGTACTTCAGTATTCATCTCTCCGACTTCCAACCAGATACCATCACCTGCTTCACAACCCGAATGAACCCATAAAGAATAGGCATCTTCATGCTCTGTTATTGGAGAGTTGTCTTTTTTTACCTGTACACCTTGCAAATTGTTATCTGATTCTACAGCCACAATACCATAGGACAGGCCAACACTTCTGGTACTTCCTGCTGTCAGAAAATCAGTATCTCCATCATCCGTCCACATCAAGCTGAATCCAAGATCAGAACGAATCGCATTCTGACCAAGATTACGATCCAGATTAGTGCCTTCATAATAATTCCAGTTCCATATTTGATTGTAATGTCCCATAGACACATAGTCACAATCATCCACTGTTATTTTTTCCGAAAATGCAAGCGCATTATCTATATCTACAACAGAAAAACTTGTCACTTTTTCCCCAGGTGTAGCCGCTTCAATGTAGTTTGGCGAAGATACTGTAGGTTGATTATCAACATCATCACTGACATACAGACTATAATCCTCTAATCTATCTCCATTGATGTAATAACCTTCACATCTATCGTTATTATTATATGCAGTATCTACATGGAACATAAAATCAAATTTAATATCTTCTGCACCATTATTTGTAAAATCGTAATCGATATTATAATTTTTCTCTGTATCGCTTGTCTCCTCAAGAGACACTTTCTGCGTTACTGTCACATCGACCCCATCTGCATTCTGGTAATTAAAATCTCTTGACCATGTTTTTGTAGCATCATCATATTGATAATTGGTAGCTTCTATATCACGTAAATTAACTACCTCCTGCTTACTTGTCCCATTTGCATCTTCATATGTAATACGCATAGAAGAATGTGATGTACTACCATTGCCAAAAATAAGACCATAAGATTTTCCATGTGCTGCCAAATCAGGATTATCTACAATTGCCCGTAAGTTTAAATGGTCTCCACCACTGTTTGCACTAAATGGAGTACGTCCCAACTCAACATCTGCCAGTTTAAAATCCGAAAATGGAATTTTACCTGCAATCACTGGTGAACCGTCAGCATTCTTCAAAACTTTATCTGTTCCTTTGAAAATTGGAAGTTCATTAAATGTCGTTGCGTCACTAACCCTATCAATTTCCGCTAAAAGATGCGTAACTTCTTCCTGAATATATTCTCTATCTAATTCTGTATTCGTTCCATTTGCAGCTTTTACTGAAAGTTCAGTAATACGATGTAACATATCATTAACTTCTGCTAACGCACCATCAGCAACCTGACATAAAGATATTCCATCCTGTGAATTCTCTACACCCTTTGATAAACCTTTGACTTGTCTGCGCATTTTCTCTGAAATTGCCAGACCTGCCGCATCATCTGCTGCTCTATTTATCTTATAACCCGATGATAGTTTTTCCATCGATTTGGCTTTACTTTTAGAATTTATACCAAATTGACGCTGTGCATTCATTGCCAGCAAATTATGAGCAACTATATTCATACCTTCACCTCTTACAAAGTATCACTAGCTAATATATCGGCAGAAATTTACAAATCTTAACCCCTGCCGAAAAGTTCTAAAACAAATGGGGCTGCTGCATAACGAGCATCTGGGGGCAGGATAATACTTTCTTATCTGTTGTCTGCTATGTGCATTTGTATCTTTGGTTTATTTTTTACAAAGAGGACTCATTTCAGGAAAATGTTAGTATTTCTTAGCACCTGATTTTGATTGTATGCAACCGTCGAAGCACTGTTTGAGTCTTACAAAAAATAGCAGCATATGTACGGCGCTCCGATAACCTTATTTGGCGTTTTCTAAATGAAGCATCCGACATCTTCGATTGTTCTGCCCTTCACAAAAGAGGCTTCGCCTCTAGGAGTTCCAGGCAGAACTTGATGTCTCGGTGCTTCATTAAGAAAACGCACAAAACGGTTAAAAGTCGCGCCTGTACATATGCTGCTATTTTCTGTAAGATGAGTTTTGCGAGACGGTTGTAATAAAAACCATCAAAATCAGGTGCATAGAAATACTTACATTTTTCTGACGAGTCCCTTTGAAAAAATAAAACCAAAGATACATTGCAAATATCAAAAACAACAGATAAGAAAGTATTATCCTGCCCCCAGATGCTCGTTATGCAGCAGCCCCATTTGTTTTAGAACCTGGCGAAATCGCATTGGAGCAAATGCTGGCACGTTGCACGAGCCGTCTTATTGGTCCAAAAAAGTCCATCGGCAACATCATGCTGCCAGATGGACTCTTCGTTGTAATGATATTCGTTTGTAACTCTATTTGTAGAAAATATTACCAAGCATTAAATCTTTCTTAAATTCTCTTATGGTTGTATCCTTATCGATGTATACCGCTTCAATGCCCATTGCATTTGCCCAGTCACCCATCTGCTCTGCAGTCAGGTCATAGGAGAATGCTGTATGATGTGCACCGCCTGCAAGAATCCATGCCTCTGCTCCTGTATACAGATTTGGCTGTGGCTCCCAGAAGTTGGTTGCTACTGGAAGTTTTGGCATTGGCTTTTCATTTTTCTTGCAATCTACATCATTAATAATCAGACGGAATCTATTGCCAAGGTCTACCAAAGAAGTTGCAACACCTTTACCCTCTTTAGAAGTAAATACAAGTCTTGCTGGATCTTCTCTGTCACCCATTGAAAGAGGCTGACATTTGATGCTGATTGGTCCTTCTGCAATCGTAGGACAGATTTCTAACATATGCGCCTGTAAGATGCCTTCTTTGCCTTTTACAAAGTTGTATGTGTAGTCTTCTAACATGGAAGTACCTTTTGCATCTTTCATGCCCTCTGTCATAATTTTCATAAGTCTTACCATCGCAGCCACTTTCCAGTCACCTTCTGCACCGAATCCATAACCTTTTTCCATCAATCTCTGGATTGCCAGACCTGGAAGCTGTTTTAAGGAGCCTAAGTCACCAAAATGCGTTACGATAGCATGATAATTCTTAGCTTCTAAGAATCTCTCAAATCCAAGCTCAATCTGTGCCTGTACTGCTACATGGCGTCTGAATTCTTCTGGCGCTCTGCCCTCTAATAAAATATCATATTTGTCATAATATTCATCTACCAGTGCTTTTGTATCTGCTTCTGATACTGCATCTACACTTTCTGCAATTTCATTTACTGGGTAAGTATCAATTTCCCATCCAAATTTTAACTGTGCTTCTACCTTATCACCTTCGGTAACTGCTACATTTCTCATATTATCAGCTACACGCATAACTCTGATATGGCTACTTTCGATAACACCTACTGCCGTTCTCATCCAAGAGCCAATACGCTTCTGAACAACTTCGTCAGACCAGTGTCCTACGATAACTTTTCTCTCAATTCCCATTCTGGACACGATATGACCATATTCTCTATCACCATGTGCAGACTGATTTTCGTTCATAAAATCCATATCAATGGTATCATATGGAATCTCTTCATTAAACTGTGTATGAAGGTGTAATAAAGGTTTTCTATATTCCTGAAGTCCAATAATCCATGATTTTGCTGGTGAAAATGTGTGCATCCATGTGATAACACCTGCACACTCTTCATCTCCATTGGCTTCGTTAAATGTTTTTCTAATTAATTCATTGGTAATTAAAGTTGGTTTCCATACTACCTCATAAGGAAGTAACCCTGACTCATTCAGCTTACCTACAATAATTTTAGCATGCTCGGCTACATGCGCAAGACATTCGTCTCCATATAAATCCTGTGAGCCTGTACAAAACCAAAATTTGTAATTTTTACTTGTTAACATAACTTTCCCTCTCTTTCAAATTTCTGCGTTAAAACCCTCTTATATAATGACAGGAAATCACATATCTGTCAATTACTGTAATAGTGATAACACACCTTGATTACTTTGATTTGCCTGCGCAATCATTGCCTGACCCGCCTGCAATAAAATATTCTGATTGGAATACGCAACCATTGTATCTGCCATATCTGTATCACGAATCACAGAGTCGGATGCCTGTGTATTTTCTTCGGTATTCTTATTGACATTATAAGCATGCTCCAGTCGATTCTGATATGCTCCAAAATTAGCACGCTGCGTGCTGACTTCCTGCAAAGCACTCTTAATCTTATGAATTGCATCCCCTGATGCTTCCTGTGTCTTTACATGAAGATTTTCCAATCCCAATGAATGCAGACTCAAGCTGTCATAACGCACCGCTATATGTTCTCCTGCCTCTGTGCCACCCTGCACAAAAAATTCACAAGTGCCGCCCCAGATAGGAATCTCAACTTCATGCTCCTTTGCTTTTGCAGAATTAATATAACCATGATCATAATTTGCATCGCTGGTATTGAAATCAAAAATAGCCGTTCCACTTAGAGAATCCTTGATTTTTTGCAATACAGTTGTTTCTGTATCCGAAACACTTACATCCAGCTTTAAGGTAAAATATCCTACGTGATCCCCGCTCATTCCTTTTCCATAAGAATATGGCGTATCTGCCGTCATTTCAAAACCCAAATAAATTGTTCCGCCAGAATCAGAGGCACCACCATTTGCATCCGTTAAAAGTCCCGGGTTCTCAGTTCCTTTTGCTCCTGTCAGCGCATCCATAACAGCACCCAGTGACCCATCTCCTGAAACAGTACGATTGATAGCTGACTTATATTGTTCTAGGCTTCCGTTATTCATTCGTGTTGCCCATTTCCACCAATATCCCTCATCATTTGCACTCGTATCATTACCACGATAAGAAACAGAACTGGAATTAGCCGTCACCTTTCCAATACCATCCATGTAAAATGATATTGCCCAACCTTCTGTACTAGTTCTTGCATCTGCTACTGTTGTTGCTGATGGTGCTGAGATTACATTGCCTGTGCTGCTGCCACTTACCAGTTTATTCCCAGCACTGTCTGCTGGTTCAATAAACGCATCATCAGCTGCATTAAAATTATGTGCATCGTTCGTTCCATTTGCATGTGCTACGTATGCTGCATTATAATCAAATGAGGTAGAACTTAAACTCATATCCGATGTCGTACTTGCACCAGTGTTAGTCTCAAATCCACCCCAAATAATGGATGTACCGTTACCAGACATGGTCGTTCCATTGATACTCTGTATCATATCATCTACGGTTGCTGTTTCTGCAACCTCGAAAGAAATTCTGTTTTTAAAAACCGGATTACCAGCACCATTATATAACTTATTCGTTCCATCGGCCTGTCCGAAATAATCGCTCATCTCAAAGGAATACCCTTGCTTTTTCAACGTATTCCAACTAATTTTTTCTGTTTCATAGTCCTGACCGTCATATCCAGTCCAAGATACATTCACACCCTGCTCATCTGCATGCAGTGTATAACGCGAATATGCAATAACGCCACAATTATCATTGGTAATATCAAATTTATGCTGAAACTCATTAAATTCTACCGCCTGCTTATATTCCGAACCAATCTGAATTCTTTTATTGGCATCCACACCCCAGATTTCTTTATCATTAAAAGAAGTAGTAGAAAAAATTTTGGCAAGTTCACCCTTCAAATGCTGTACTTCTTCATCTATATATTCTCGGTCTTCTTTTGTATTCGTATCATTTGCAGATTTCACAGCCAGTTCATTGATACGCTGCATAATATCCTGCACTTCATTCAATGCACCATCCGCTGTCTGCACATAACCGATACCTTCCTGAATATTTTCAGCACTCTGATCCAGTCCACGAATCTGTCTGCGCATCTTCTCAGACATTGCCAGACCTGCTGCATCATCTGCTGCACGGTTAATCTTGTAACCAGATGCCAGCTTTTCTGACAACTTTTTGGTCTTACCAGTATTCACTTTAAATTGTCTGTTTGCATTATATGCAAGCATATTGTGCTGAATAATCATACCGTTCTCCTAAAAAGTCCGTTCTAAATTCTTAAAATATTTATCGGCTTTCTACTAGAAAACTTTAGTACCTTTGCCACAATTTATCTACCAGTTACTACAGTGTCTCCCGAGCTGTTTGATACTTTTTCAGTGCTATATTTTTTATCTTTCCATAAATAGCTGGTGCATCTACTTTTATTCCCACTTCTACATCTGTTGTCTCTTGCACCTGCCATTCTAATGTACAATACTGCCACTGGCTATCACTTGGGAAAATAGCCTTCTTCTCTTCCATCTGCTCTCCTATTGCATACATCGCCACCTGTACACCTGTTGTATTATCTCCCATGTATTCTAAATGCAACTGATACTTTCCTGGTTCCAGTGCATGCACCGTCTGAGAAAGTTGCAATACAAAATTATCTTTCGAGGCAAAATAGAAGTAGTCTTCGGTCTGGAACGGAAATTCTTCTGCAACTTCTTGACGAATATCTGTTTTTGCTGTTTCACTTTTGTGTAAATTCCAATGCTCTAAAGCATCTTCAAATGCTCCATTTCTAATATAATTTACATCATCTGATTCTATTCTAACTTGCAACTGTACCGTTTCTCCGGATACTGTCAGCATACCAGCGACGGTACCTTCTGTGGCATCCTCCAAGTCATCTACATTCCAACTTACCGGTTGCGCCTCTATGCGTCCATCCCATTTTAAAACCTTCACAGTCTCTGGTACGTATTGTCTGATATCAGCCCCTTGTGGCAGCACCAAATCTCTTGGCTCATATATCTTGGCATTCACATCACAATCTATCTGATTGACATTAACCGCAAATGCCTTGCATCCTTCTGTAGGTCTGCCCTCATCATTTACCATTCCCATACAAGTACCCCAGCTTCCTTCTTCATCAGAGCCACGTACAAATGGTTCCCAATAAAAGATGCCAAGTCCCATATTATCTTTGATATGGGCGGTAATACTCATTATTAACTCCAGCACCTTACGCTGTGCCTGTGGCGTTGCCGGAAATCCTGCAATCTGCTCCTGAGCTTCCCCAAACAGACTTCCTACACTTCTTCTATGTGGATGAGCCGTTTCTGCTACAATCAAAGGCTTATGGTATCGCTCTACTAGCTTTTCCATTGTATTCTTCAAATCTGAAAATGTTCCATGCCAGAACGGATAGTAGGATAAGCCAATGATGTCAAAATCCTCTACTCCATTTTCTATCGCATGGTCAAACCATTCTTCAAAATAATAATATCTGCCGCCCTGATCCAAATGCAGCATAACTTTGCTATCTCTAGTGCCCTGCGTATCGCGCACAGCCCGGATGCCTGCATTTATCAGTCTCGCAAGCATTGACCAATTGCTTACTTTGCCCGCCGGCCACATCATACCGCATCTGATTTCGTTCCCTATCTGTATAATATCCGGATATGTTTGATTGGCTGCCAGTTCCTCAAGCACCTCTCTCGTATAAGAATAGACCGCCTCAACCAGTTCATCATCTGTCAGATTTTTCCATGCCTGCGGCATCTCCTGATGACCTGGGTCCGCCCACCAATCAGAATAATGAAAATCCAACATAAACCCCAACTCTCTGGATACAAGTTCTTTTGCCATTCTTTTTGTATGCTCTATATCACAATACCCTTGTGTCTCTGGAATTCTGGATGGGTTATTCCACAATCTAAGTCTCCCATAGTTAAATCCCTGTTCCTTGGCAAAATCCAATAAATTTATTTTTTTCCCTTCAAAATCATAATACTGATACCCTTTATCCAGCATTTCTGGATAAGAAGAAATATCCATTCCTTTCATAAATTCATTCATGATAACCCTCCTTTTCATACTTTTATGCGACAGAGTCTTTTCTGGTAAACTAAAAAGACCATTGCCAAAGTAGATATCTTATCCATTTTGACAACAGCCTTTCTCATTGCTATATATTAGCAAGATTGCAAATCGTATCAATACATGTTTCAATTCCAAGTGAAGAAGAGCTCAAGCAAATATCATAATAATCTGCCACACCAAACTCTGTATTCGTGTAATAAGTGCAATATTTTCTTCTTGCCTTATCTATCGTGCGAATCTCTTCACTAATCTTTGCTTCTGATGCATCCGGCATTTTTTCTTTCATACGTTTCATGCGCCAATATGCATCCGCATGGACAAATACGTGCAGACCGTTATCAAACTCTTTTAATATCGTATTTGCATTACGGCCTACAATAACACAATTGCCTTTTTCACCAATTTTGCGAATAACTTCTCTCTGTGCCTCGAACAATTTTTCATTCAATGGCTTATTATAAAAATCAAAGAGACTCTGCGCAAATCCAAAATTGGTTGGCACCTTTTCATCCCATTTTAACATACTTTCAACATCAATATTGGACTCTTTGGCAGTTCTTAAAATAATAGATTTATCATAAAACTCATATCCTAATCTTTTTGCCACTTCTATACCAATAGCACTTCCACCTGCTCCAAATTCACGACTGATTGTTATTATTTTTCTCATAGGCAATTCTCCTATAACACTTTGTTTAAGAAATCAATAGTTCTAGCTTCCTTAGGATGAGAAATAATCTCCTCCGGTGTACCCTGTTCTACAATGTATCCACCATCCATGAAAACAATACGGTCTGCTACTTCTCTCGCAAATCCAATTTCATGTGTAACGACTATCATTGTCATGCCATCCGCAGCAAGCTCTTTCATAACTTGCAAAACCTCTCCTACCATTTCTGGGTCAAGAGCTGATGTTGGCTCATCAAATAACATAACATTAGGATTCATCGCAAGCGCTCTAGCAATTGCCACACGCTGTTTCTGACCACCAGACAACTGGGAAGGATATGCTTCTGCCTTAGTCTCCATCCCAACACGCTGTAACAACTGCATCCCTTTACTTCTGGCCTCTTCCTTGGTCATCTTCTTTAATTCTACTGGTGCCAGCATAATATTCTCCAGCACTGTTTTATGTGGAAATAAATTAAAATGCTGGAACACCATTCCAATATTCTCACGTACTTTATTAATATCTGTATTCTTATCTGTAATAACACTATCATCTATCACGATAGTTCCTGCACTAGCCTGCTCCAACTGATTCAAGCATCTTAGGAAGGTAGATTTACCGCTTCCTGAAGGTCCTAACAGAACCACAACTTCGCCTTCCGAAATATCAATACTCATATCCTTTAATACTTCCAATTTGCCAAAGCTCTTTTTCAGGTTTTCTACGTGAATCATAACTTTTCTATCTTGCACGATTTACCCTCCTCTCAATTCGCTTCGCAATTTTACTCAAGGTAATGATAACAATCATATACATAATACCAACAACCGCCCATGTTTCTAAGCTCTTAAAGGTATTTCCCATAATTGTTTTACCCATGTTGGTAAGTTCCGGAAATCCAATAACAGAAAGGATAGACGTATCCTTTAAGGTGATAATAAACTGATTGATAATCGATGGAATCATGGTACGGATTGCCTGTGGAAGCACAACCAATCTCATACTCTTACCGTAAGATAAACCAAGACTTCGGCTTGCCTCCATCTGTCCCTTATCTACACTTTCAATTCCGGCACGAATAATCTCTGCCATATAGGCACCACAGTTCATTGCCAGCGCAATGGTTCCTGCCTGCAATGCTGACATACGAAACTCTGGAATTAGAAGTTTCATACCTGCCGGAACACCAAAATAAATGAAATATGCCAATACAATTAATGGTACACCACGAACCGCATCTACATATACTGTTCCAATCAAATTAAATACACGATTTTTACCTACATTCATCAATGCAAAAATCATACCGATAATCATGGCAAAAACAAGTGATAACAGCGTTAAAAGCAATGTTTTTCCCAATGCTCCAAGCAGCATTCCTGCATATGACTGAATAATCTGAATGATAGAAGTCATTTGTCTTCTCCTCTCTTTTATATGGGTTTCTTACAGCACAAAATGTTTTACGCTGTCTCATTCGGCCAAACGCCGGCACATTTCACGAGCCGTCTTATTGGACCAAAAAACGCGAGAAACCCTTGTTGGGCTCCTCACGTTCATACAAGTTCAAAATTATTTCAGGTATTTGTCAAGAATAGCCTGATATGTGCCGTTTTCTTTGATATTTGCAAGTCCTGCATTAAACATATCTAATAATTCCTGATCTGCTTCATCCATAATAGCGTAACCGTAAGGAGCACCTTCACTTTCCATTCCTTCTGGAATCTTCAGTGCAAGACCACCCTCTTTAATAGAAGCTGCCATAATAGGTGTGTCCTCTACACAAGCCACACTGTTTCCAAGAATAACATCCTGGTACATAGTAGGTGAATCTTCAAATACAGTTACTGTAAATCCATACTGATCTTTTAAGCTGTTTGCAAAATCAGCACCTGCTGTACCGTTCTTAACTGCTACGTTCTGACCAGCAAGATCTTCAAAACTTGCAATTGTACTGTCAGCACCAACTACGAATGTCTGTGTTGCATCATAATATCCATCAGAGAAAATCCAACCAGAATCAATACGTTCCTGTTTGATTGTAGCTCCTGCGATAATACCATCTGCCTGGCCAGCCTGAACTGCTGCAACTGCTGCGTCCCATCCAAGACTCTGTAATTCATATTCGAATCCCTGATCTTCTGCGATTGCTGCCATGATATCAACATCGATACCTACAAACTCATTGTTTTCATTGGTGTACTCAAAAGGTTTAAATACTGTATCTGTTGCAATAACCCATTTCTTACCTTCTGCAGCAGTATCTGTACTTGCTGCTTCAGAAGAACCGCAACCTGCTAATAAACCTGCGAGTAAAGTTGTGCATAATAATAATGCGAATGACTTTTTCATAAAAAATCTCCTCCCATATAAAATGTAGATAAAAAACAAGCAGAATCCAAACTGCGAACATATGATATGTGGAACGCCTTTGTCTCCTGCCTTGATTTATGTATGATATTTTATACAATTTGTTTTTTTCTGTCAAGTTTTATATTAGAAATTGTTTTACAAGCGCACTTCTCCGCCAGTTCTATCCATCATCTTTTCCATAATATCCACACCTTCTTCAAAGTCCTTAAAGGTCGGATAATATTCATTTGGTCTGACACCATGACGCTTAATCTTCTTATTCAGCTTATCGAAGTCCCATAGGCTGACAGGCTTGGAGAAATAATATCCCTGTGCAATATCACAGCCAATTTCTGTCAGGAAGTTAACCTGTTCTAATGTCTCAACACCTTCTGTAACTACGGTAAGGTCTAATTCCTTTGCCATCGCAATGAGGTATCTTAGAATTGTCTGCCCTTCCTCATTTTCAGTATTTTCTGTTAAGAATTTACGATCTAATTTTACCATCGTAAATGGCAAATCACGCAACAGATTCACCGGTGAATGGAGTCCTCCAAAGTTATCAATACAAATCTTATATCCATTTTCTACAAGTGCTTTTACCGTGTTTAATACATCGGTACCCCCACTGGTAAGCGCTCGTTCTGGCAATTCTAACACAAACATATCACGTTGCAGCTTATATCTTGCCAAAAGTTCTGATAACACCTGTATAAAGCTGAAATTGTTCAAATGAATTGGGGAAATATTCAGCATAAGCGGCAACGGCTCCAGCTTATTATCAATCCAACGACGTATTGTTTTACAAGCTTCTTCCCACATGTAATAGTCCAATTTGAGCATCAGGTTCGTATTTTCAAACAATGGCAGGAACGCATATGGAGAAAGAAGTCCTTTTTCTGCATGCTCCCAGCGCACCAATGCTTCTGCACTATAAATTCTGTAAATATGCAAGTCTACCATAGGCTGCAGATACATAACAAACTTCCTATCTTCCAAAGCCTGCTCCATCTCAGCACACATCTTACGGTTTTCTTCATATTTACGATTCAGCTCTTCATCAAAATAAGCATAATTTACTTTAGCGCCTTTTTGAACGGAGTTCTTGGTCAGTACCATACGGCTTAACATTTCTGATATTTTCTCAGATTTATCCGCAACCCTGTAAATACCAAATGCCATTTCTACCTGAAAGATATCAGAACAGTTTTCAATATCATTAGAAAGATCATTGATAACTGCCATGATTTCTTCCTCTTTCTGACTTCGCAGAAGAATCGCAAAGAGGTTTGTCTGTACCAACGCATAAACACTACCTGTTTTGGCATGCTCTCTTAATCTTTTGGCAACGTATTGGATTAACCGGTCACCTTCGGAAGAACCATACATCTGATTGACAGTTCCAATATTAGAAACACCAAAACCAATTAAGGTAAACTCACCATTTTTCTCGCGCTCCATCAATTCAATGGTCTTTTTGATAAAATAATCACGATTTCCGATTTTCGTTGTAATGTCCGTATAAGCAACTTTACTCAACTTCTCTACAGACTTTTCCAGTTCCTCAATTTTCTTCGTTGTATCTTCTTCTACGTGTTCCAGTTTATCGGACTTATATGAATAATAATCCTTTTGCTCTCTTAAACGTATTACCAGAAAAACAATAACACCTATTAATAATAGAATGATTAATATACTTACCATATAAGTCCGTTTCCCTTTCTGTTTCTTATAAGTCAGTCTTTAGTTTTGTGACTGTGTAGATGAAGAAGTCTTCGGTTGTTTCTGCATCCTCCGAAGTTGCCCCTTTTTCTTTGATAATCAGTGTAGCCTTTACTTTGTAATTTGTCAGGTGACTTAAGTCTGTAGTCAACGCCGCGGTATTCTGTGTGATTAAACATGGGAAGGATAACACAGCTTCTGTTTCTCCATTTCCATTTCTAATCTCATCCTTTGTAAAGTTATATGTTGCTTTCAGACTTCCATTGCCTGCTTCTGACGATATAACACCTTCCGTTGCTGTTACTACAATATCTGTACCTTTATACGGTTTATATCTGACATTCTCACCGTTTTCTACCTTCTTGTACACCTGATAGGTCACTTCATAATCAAAGCCAGCCCACTTCTCAAGAACTTGTTCTGTTGCTCCTGTAATACCTGCAACACGCAAAATCTCACTAAAATCAAACATGATATGTGCTGGAATCTCATCCGTTTCATTTGCTTCAGGATATGTGTTGATTCCCAAATCATTTAAATCATCTGCTGTCAGTACAAAGCCCATTTTCTGTTTCGCATCCGCTTTTACGTTATTGGAATGCTCATCAATTTTATTGCCGCTTCCCATCGGATAGTCTTTGTTCGCTGTTCTTAACAATTCAATCCACGCCATATAACTATCGTCTGTAATATTGGATAAATCGGCTCCTGTAAAGTCTAACTTGAACTCTACTGAATAGCTGACATTTTCTTCTAGTCCCTGAATTAAATGATAAAACTCTGGTATCTCAAATCCATTTCGAATGTCTTTATAATAGTAAACCATAGCTTCATCTGGTATTACTTTATTCGTGCTGTAGTCACCGCCCTCTAATCGATAAGAGAGATTCGTTCCAACCGGCAATGCAACACGTTTTTCCTTCATATCTCGTAAGTAAAATGCCAATTCTATATATTTACCATTATTAGAACTGTCGATGATATTACCGCCTGCGGCTTTTTTCTCTGACCAATACCAATCATCTGCCACAAACTCAAACGCAATGTTAATCGTAAGTCCTTCTGTCCTGCTAATCTCTCCACTCGTCTGTGTTTCAGAGCCTTTTCCTCTTAATCGTACTGTCAGGGCAGGAATTGCAAGAATCTCCCAATCCGTTTCTTCCTCATGCTCCTGCTCTAAGTAGAAACGTGCCGCCAGATTCTCATCCTCAATATACATACCCGCATGAATTGAATATGTCTGCGGTTCTGAATTCGTATCATTACTTAGAACAGAAAGTAAAAACCGTTCTACACCTACCTCTGTTAACTGATGTCCCATGATATCAGTATAATAATCCGCACCTTCATCTGTTTCATCCGGCAGATCATGAATTGATTGATTTACATATTTATTGCCTTTTCTGTCCCTAAAGTCAGAGAATTTAAGCTGTGTAATATTATCCTGTTCTACCGTATAATAATACGGTTTGTTACCACCAGATACATCAATCAGCAGAAGCTGTGTACCTACTGGGAACGTCTTTGTCTTGCCAACCTGCTCTAAATAGAACATTTTATCTACAGCAACACCGTCTGCCATCTGCTCTCTTGCCTGACCATAAGTGTATTCAAGCAACAATGTATAATCACTATCGTTTGCCATAATAACACGATCATTGCTCGCAGATTCTGCAACACCCTTTGCTTTGATTGTAGCGACATCCGATACCCTACCCTCCATAATCATGGAATGTACTGTATACATAATTGGTTCTTCTACAAAGACACCTATTTTAAATATTTTTTTATGCGTTCCGCTCTGGTCGTTGCCATAATCATACGTATAAGTAATCTCCGTATAAGACAGTTTATTGTCATCCGTCAGACCGTCATACTGCTTTAACGGATTGAGCGTATAGGTTGCTTCTCCATTTGTCACAGTCGCTGTAATACTAGCTTCTGCTTCACCCGCAGGAGTTGTTCCGTCGTGCAGTTTCGGAGCACACGCAATTGACAAGATACTCATATCAGAGGATGAAGCACCTGCCACATTGGTCATAACGTCTGTCACACATTCCATAACTTCCTGTAAAGTACCATTCTGTACGCGGTATACTAGCATCGGGAAATCAAATGCCAAGTCAGTCTCAGGGAATGCATAATTAGCTACATAAGTTGCATCAAACAGTTCAATTGCATCTTCTGACAAACGCAGTTCTTGGAGCAATTCCTCATATGTCTCAGTAGCAGTATAATCTGACTTCACTTTATCAACTTCTGCCCGCATATCCGTTAAGTTTGTCTTAACCACCGCTGCATCTGCCACAGATGCACCATAGATAATATGACATCTCTGTCGATAGTCATCAATTGTCTGTACCGATGTTCTACCAACATCTACCACCGGAGGATTGTTTGCCATGACTGGTGAAACAAATTTACCTATCGTTCTCTCGTCATCCCGCATCATATATACTGGTAAATTCGTAGATTCACTTATACCTACCATAGCACCAATATAACAGCCATACTCTGTTTCTAACTGCTCCAGTGCCTGATAATCATAAGCAATCTCTGTACTCACTGTTGGTTTTTCAATCGTTTCTGCAAGTTCATAGGTCTCGCCGTCAGTTTTTACCAGACATACGGTTGTTGTACCCGTTTTCCTTACACCGATTACATTGGTATTCTCTACAACAAGTCTGTCAAATCTCAAACTACCCTTCTTTGAAGTAGCGCTGGATATTGTCTTACCAACCACACCGCCTACTGCCAGATTATCTATCTCTGTATTAGAAAGTGTAGTATCCGCCACTTCTGCCACAATTGTATTCTGTGTCAGCGTAACATCATAATATCTATAATATTCACCACTACTCTGCTCAGCACCACCGATAAATCCACCTGCAATGCGTTCTCCAGACGTACTGCCAGATGCCACAATGGTATTGCCACTTACTAACACATTTTCAGCACGCATAGCTCCCTGGGTCTTTAGATATCCAAATACACCACCAGCAATTCTTCCCGTGATTACCATGTCAGAAACTTGGTTTATCAATGTATCTGTTACATCTTCGAACGGATTAAATGCCACACCAGTATAAGACGGAAGTAAATATCCAACCAAACCACCTGCTATCTCATCCGCTGTAACCGTTCCATTTTTCACAGTTACCCCGCTCAATCGAAGCTCTCCGCCTTCATCATATCCAACCAGACCACCTGCATACTTGCCTGTTACTGTATTACCACTGGCAAACAGTCCATCATAATATGCAGAATATACAGAAGTTCCTCCATTCGTAATCTTTCCATATACCACCTGATCACGATACCACACATATCCAAAGCATCCGCCTGCTGCCATTACTTTGGTCGTTGTCATCTGACTTGCCAGAGGTACGGTAATTTTCAGATTCTGCGCTATAATATCACCCGTCGCATCAAGTGCGACTTTACCGCCAACAAAGCCTATGATTCCGCCTGCACACACATAGTGCTCCTGGAAAGCTGTGATACCTGCTGCAATCTGCACAGTGTCTACTGTACAATCCTTCAGTGTCAATGTATTTGTCTCAGATAAATAATAACCTACAATTCCGCCAGAAGCCTGTGGCGCACTTCTTGTGTGGTTACCGCCATTAATCTGGAAATTATAAGTATCTCCTGTCTTAGTTCCTAAAACCTGTGCATTCTCAATAGTCATCGTCTGGACAGTTCTGCCAACAATACCACCCAAACTTTCTTCAACACCATCAAAATTCCACTGTTCTGCTAATTTTAAATCTCTTACAGTGACATCTTTTATCGTACTTACACAACTACTTGTTACTGCTTCTCCAACAATACCGCCCATAGCCCTGTATGCACCGATCGTCAACCTATTACACTCAGTCTCTGATATAGTTAAATTACCATTGGTAATTCCAACCAGACCTCCCGCCGTACATAACCGGTAATCCATACCGATTTTGGTATCTTCACAAATAGCATACTTGATAAAGATTGGACTGTTTGCATAAGCTATAAATCCCGCTACTGTTCCAGAACCTTTCGTACTTAAAACCTGACTGTTGCGAACACTGATTCTATCTGCTTCTGCTTCACTTCCTTCACAGATGATCTTGACAGGTGTCGCATACGCAATCAATCCGCCTGCATCTGCTTCCGAAGAACTAACCTTTAGATAATCTATCTGCGTATTTTCAATTTTCAATGTACTCTCTGCGGAGGCAGTAGCACTACCAACCAATCCACCTGCCCTACTGGAGCCTTTGAATACAATCGGCTTACTTTCTGTACCAATGTACTCACAATTACGAATAAGCACATTACCACTAGAAGAAAACCAACCAATCATTCCACCAAAATGATTTACCTTATTATTCACAGTACCAATGGTAAGTGGATTCTCTGTATCAATTTTGATATCTGAAAAAATAAAGTTAGCAGCATCCAGACTTGCAACAACACCACCAGCCATGATTCTAGCTCCATCACTGGCTCCATCAATGCTTCCTGCCAATGTAAAATCTTTGATTTCAAAGCATTTTTGGAGATTAGCTTCTGTCGCATCCGGTTCACGAAAATCTGCTTCTACATGATATAAATTGCTTCCTTGCAGCGTATTAAACAATCCTGCACGACAGGTCACATCCATAGATGAATCATTGCCCCATATCTCTCTCGTCAACGCAAGTGTAATCTTATTACCATTGCCATCAAAAATACCGTGAAATGTAGATACACCATCCCATGTCAAATTATATAAAGCGCCAATTCCTCTAAAGCTGTTTGCAAACAGACTCATATCAAAGGAGCTATTCTCTGCCAGTTCCCACGTTGTTCGATGCAAATCATTCTGCCACGAATAAGCATAATTCAAGTTGTTTTTTTCTTCCACCGTCAGATGTGTAAGATATTGCGTATCTGTAATTCCCATATAATTGTATAAATATGGATACGCATATGCATTATCAGCATCGGTACTATATCCCATCCTATTATCAAACTTGGCTGCCGACAGATAATCCGGTACTTGCGTATTACAACCAATATCACTATAAGCCGCTTTACGGCTTCTGGACACCTTGGTATATCCATAAGCATTATCACCAGAACCATATACATTCAATGAGCTTGAATTCAATGCCATAGACATAATCTGTAATCCGGCTTCATTCGGAATTTTAAATGTAAAATCCGTATACGTTTTCCATTCTGATTCCACAAAAGTCGTCTCAGCTTCTACACATAACGTACTAGCATCAGATTTTAATTTATCCGCATTTAAGATAGTATAGTTCGGTATTGCCGGATATGCTGTATTATATCCGACAGCATCCCATAAATAGGAATCGCCCCCAGTACCTGCCCCTTCATAAAGCACGTAACCGTCTTCTACTTTACCTACAATGCCACCCAAAAATGGATAATCGGATGCACTTCGTGCCTGATTAAGGCGGAAGGATGTCATGTGGTTGGTTCCTATTTTTCTTAAAATCAATCCACCTTTTTTGACAACGCCGACATAACCGCCCATCGCAGCATTTTTACCCGCAACAAAAATATCCACGCCTACAACAACATTATCAATAATGTTGTCACCACCTAACACTGTTGCAATCACACCACCTGCAGAAGTTGTTGCCATTGCGGTCACTGATGTATCAATAGCATCCTCGTTATTCTTAGATGTCTTGATAATCATATCCTTCACAACAGCTCCCTTTGCATACTGGATAAAGCCGTAGTTATTGCTTGCCTGTGCACTATCCTTATTTGGTAATGTCACGGTATGTATTGTACTATCTGTACCCTTTCCGTACCATACACCGGTAAATGGACGATTCGCTGTACCAAATCCAATAAATTCTCCTGCGATAATCTTATAAGTCTCGCTCTTGATACCTGCAAGGTTAATATCTGCTTCTAATCTGTAATATGCATGGCTAAGCTGGTCTGGTGTTGGAAAATCTGCATCTCCGAACTTGGCTGCATCTTCTTCACCATCTCCCACAAACTCTG
>JAFUQM010000061.1 GCA_017472325.1 Lachnospiraceae bacterium | reverse complement strand
TTCACAAACATCATTTGCACCATAGCAGTTAACTTTAGAACGAAGTCCATCTGAATAAGCTGTACGGGAAACTTCTTTTACTGTGTTTGTGTATGGATCATATTCTGTTTCAACAAATGTAAATCCATTGATACGTGAAATAATCTGTGCAGCGTCTTTACCAAGACCATTTAAGATAACACGTAATGGTTTCTGACGAACTTTGTTTGCTTTTTCTGCAATACCAATAGCACCTTCAGCAGCTGCAAAAGATTCGTGACCTGCTAAGAATGCAAAACATTCTGTTTCTTCTTCAAGTAACATTTTACCTAAATTACCATGTCCAAGACCTACCTGACGTG
Organism: Lachnospiraceae bacterium; assembly: GCA_017472325.1. Lineage (GTDB taxonomy): Bacteria > Bacillota > Clostridia > Lachnospirales > Lachnospiraceae > RGIG4733. The sequence continues at coordinate 27,728 of JAFUQM010000061.1, read as the reverse complement.
TATCAGCAACAGAACCTGGAATACAGAAAGACTGAAGTCCTTCACCGATTGCTGCAGCAGCATCTGCTGCTCTTCTGCAGTCTTTTTTAATAGCAATTGCAGCACCTACAACGTAAGCCCAGCAAGCATTTTCAAAGCAAATTGGCTGAATGCCTTTTACCATATCGTAAACTTCTAATCCAGCATCTTTTGTAATTTTTTCAGCTTCTTCAAGAAAAGCGATTCCATAACTATTTAATAACGCATTGATCTGGTCAATACGTCTTTCATATGATTCAAATAAAGCCATTATAGTTTCCTCCTCTTAATTATTTAATTTCTTCATCTGTTCTAGGATCAATAATCTTAACTGCATCAGCTACACGACCATACTGTCCGCATGCTTTTTCATAAGCTGTGTTAGGGTCATCACCTTTTTTGATGAAGTCTGTCATCTTACCGAGGCTTACGAATTTGTAACCAATAATCTGGTTGTCAGCATCTAAAGCAATACCTGTTACATAACCTTCAGCCATTTCAAGGTAACGAGGACCTTTTGCAAGTGTACCATACATTGTACCAACCTGAGAACGAAGTCCTTTACCTAAGTCTTCAAGACCAGCGCCGATTGGAAGTCCATCTTCTGAGAATGCACTCTGTGTACGTCCGTAAACGATCTGTAAGAATAAGTCTCTCATAGCTGTATTAATAGCATCACAAACTAAGTCTGTGTTTAATGCTTCTAAAAGTGTTCTGTCTGGCAGAATTTCAGATGCCATAGCTGCTGAATGTGTCATACCTGAACATCCAATTGTCTCAACTAATGCTTCCTGAATAATACCTTCTTTAACATTCAGTGTTAACTTACATGCACCCTGCTGTGGAGCACACCAGCCAATACCATGTGTTAAACCGGAGATGTCTTTAATTTCTTTTGCTTTTACCCATTTTGCTTCTTCTGGGATAGGAGCACAACCGTGATTAACACCCTGTGCTACTGTACACATTTTTTCTACTTCATGTGAATAAATCATGTGAAAACTCCTTTCAATATGTAAATTCTATTTGCCAGCAGAATACCGATGATATCCCGCAAAACTCACTGTTTTTATTTTCGCATAAAATGACAGAAAAATCTAGTCATTTTTTGTATTTTTATCAGTACCTGTGAGAATATTTTTAAGGCTATTAAGTTAACATCATTCTATCATTCGCAAATTCTGTTCCACTTACTTGTTCAAATTTAGCAAGCAAATCTGCAACCTTTAAGTTTTTCTTCTCTTCTCCACGCACGTCATAAATAACGCGACCTTCATGCATCATAATCAGACGATTACCATGCGCAATGGCATCTTTCATATTATGTGTAATCATAATTGTTGTCAGATTATCTTTTGCTACAATACGGTCTGTTGCATCTAATACCTTTGCTGCTGTTTTTGGATCAAGTGCCGCTGTATGCTCATCCAACAACAAAAGCTTCGGTTTCTGCAATGTTGCCATAAGCAGTGTCAGTGCCTGTCTCTGACCACCAGACAGCAAACCTACTTTGGCTGTCAGTCTCTCTTCCAGACCCAAATCTAATATTTTGAGTTTTTCCTTATAGGATTCTCTTTCTTTTTGGGTAATACCAATACGAAGTGTCCTCTTAGCACCACGGCGTGCAGCCAATGCAAGATTTTCTTCAATCTGCATATTTGCAGCAGTTCCTGTCATAGGGTCCTGGAATACTCTGCCAAGATATTTTGCTCTCTTATGTTCTGGCAGTTTTGTTACATCTATTCCATCGATAAAAATCTTACCTTCATCTACAGTCCACACACCCGCAATCGCATTGAGCATTGTGGATTTACCAGCACCATTACCTCCGATGACTGTAACAAAATCTCCCTCCTGCAGTTCCAGTGCGAGTCCGTTCAATGCTGTCTTCTCATTTACCGTTCCTGGATTAAATGTTTTATAAATATCTTTTACCTGCAGCATATCACACACCTCCCTTTTTTACTGGTTTACTGAAGTATTTTCTCTTCACGAAAGGAATTGCAAGGAAAACTGCTACAACCAGCGCTGAAATCAATTTTAAGTCGTTTGAATTAAGTCCAAGCCATAATACAATCTGTAACACGATATAGTAAATAATCGCACCTAATGCAACAGATAACAATTTAAACGCAAAATTACCTTTGATTTTACCAAAAACTACTTCTCCAATAATAACTGCAGCAAGTCCAATAACAATGGCACCACGTCCCATATTTACATCAGCAAATCCTTGATACTGTGCATACAAGCCACTTGCCAACGCAACAATACCATTTGATAACATAAGTCCTAAGATTTTACAAAAATCTGTATTAATACCCTGCGCACGTGACATATTTTGATTGCATCCAGTCGCACGAATAGAAGAACCAAGTTCCGTACCAAAGAACCAATATAATACTGCAACAATGACAATCACAAAGATTGCAGCGATAAAAATAGCATTCTGATAAAATGGCACATCTTTGATATAACGAAGTGACACAAGTAAATCATACTTATCTACATTAATTGCCTGATTAGATTTACTTCCCATAATTCTAAGGTTCACCGAATATAAACCTAACTGTGTTAGAATACCTGCAAGAATTGCTGGAATTCCCATCGTTGTATGAAATACACCCGTCACAAGACCTGCAAGCATACCTACCACAAATGCAGCAATCAGAGATATCTCTACAGGAAATCCATTTAACATCATCATAATACACACTGCGCCACCAGTACACATTGTACCGTCTACAGTCAAATCAGCAAGATCTAAAATCTTATATGTAATATATACACCAATTGCCATAATTCCCCAGATAAGTCCCTGGGCACATGCTCCTGGCAGAGCATTAAAAAGAGATATTATATTCATCTCCATCTCCTCCTACTATAAGTTTTATACCAAATAAAGCCATACACAAACGCTGTAACACGCCAACGCATTATGTTATGACACTGTTTCAGTATATCAAAAAGCATTCAAAAAGAGAAGTCCCTTTTTGTAGCTTTTACTGTTTACAGAAAGTTTTCATATAGAAATACACCTATTATTCACATCTACATGCAAAATAACCAAACGCCGGCACGTTTCACGAGCCGTCTTATTGGACAAAAAAACCCGCACTATGAATGAACCTCCCAAAAGTGGTCACTTTTTAAGTTCTGACTTTTGGGTGTCAATTCAACACGCGGGTTTCCGTATCATATCTCTTTTCTATTCAATTGCTACATAACCTTCTGGAGGAGTAATACCCAGTGCCTCGCAGTTAGCGGCATTGTATTTCTTTGTTACATTTGGAGCAAATTCAACTGCCATTGTAGACACATCTGCACCATTTACAAGAATTTCGTAAGCCATTTCACCTGCTTTATATCCAATGTCATAGTAGCTGATAGATAATGTAGCCACACCACAGCCTGAACAGATACCTTCTTCACCGGCAATTACTGGAATCTGTGCTGGAAGACAGATATTGTTGATAATTTCTGTGTTAGAAGCAACTGCATTATCTGTTGGTACATAAATAACATCACATTCTGTTGTTGCCTGTGTTGTTACAGAAGCAATATCATTAGAGTCTGCAAATGTATATGTATTACATGTATAACCAAGTCCTTCTAATTCAGTCTGAATTACAGATGCCTGATATGCAGAGTTTGCTTCTACTGAACAATATAAAATACCAACTGTTGCTGCATCTGGGAATAATTCATTTAACATTTTAGCCTGTTCTGCCAAAGGTGCAAGATCAGATGTACCAGAGATGTTTGTTCCTGTTACCCCTGTCCAGTCTACGATTTCTAAAGCTGTCGCATAATCTGTAATAGATGTTCCTAAAATCGGAATCTCACCTGTTCCTGCTGCTGCAGCCTGAAGAGCTGGTGTTGCATTGGCAAGAATTAAATCTACATCCTGTGATACAAACTGGTTAACGATTGTTGCACATGTTGCTGAATCGCCAGATGCGTTCTGTTCATCAAATGTTACTTTGTCTCCAAGTAATTCTGTAAGAGCTTCTCTGAAGCCTAATGTTGCAGCATCTAATGCATCATGCTGCACTAACTGACAGATACCAATATTGTATGTACCGTCATCGCTACTGCCACATGCTGTCATAGAAATAACAAGCATTGCAGTCATCATAAGTGCTAATAACTTTTTCATGGTTTTCCCTCGCTTTTTTCTTTTTTGCAATGCAACACTTTGCTGTTTTGTCACATTAAAGTGTTGCATCATTTATTGATTTTAACGCATATCTATTGTTTTGTCAACAACTACTGTTTTTCAACAATATTATCTGCATTTTTATAAATACTGTTAGCAGGTACAACACCTCTTACCATAGAAGTTGGGTAAATATTTGTTTCCTGTCCGACTACTGTTCCCGGATTCAATACGCTATTGCATCCTACTTCAACGTTATCTCCAAGCATTGCCCCTACTTTTTTAAGCCCTGTTTCAATATGACCTGCAGCTCCTTTAATCACAACAAGCGTTTTGTCACTTTTTACATTGGATGTAATAGAGCCCGCACCCATATGCGCCTTAAACCCTAAAATACTATCACCTACATAATTATAATGTGGCACTTGTACTTTATTAAATAAAATGACATTTTTTAATTCTGTGGAGTTACCAACAACAGCACCTTTTCCTACAATCGCATTTCCTCTGATAAAGGCACTCTGGCGTACTTCTGCGTCTTCATCAATAATAGCAGGACCATTGATATAGGCGCTTGGAAAAATTTTCGCTGACTTTGCAATCCAAACATTGTCCCCGCGCTTTTCAAATTTCTCCTCTGGAAGGGTATTCCCAAGTGCTATAATATAATCACCAATTTTAGGCAATACTTCCCACGGATAGGTAGCACCTTCAAATACATCTGCTGCAATAGTTTCTTCCAGATTGTACAATTCTTTGATTGTTAACTGTTCCATAAATTCTCCTCCACTTATTTTGCTTTTTTATAATTAGCGGCGGCTGCATCAAACTGTGGATATAACTGCCGTCCATTATTTAACTGTTTTACGATGTTTGTTCTTCTAGCTACAAAATCCTCTAATTTCTTCATGTATTCCTCAGAAGTAATTTCCCCATTTGCTACAAGCGTCAGTCCCTTTTCCCAACTTGCAGTCAGTGCTGGGTCAAGTAACGGCTTAATAGAATTTTTTACTACATCATACACCATTTCTCCCATTAATGTCGGTGTAATAGTTTGCGTCTTTTTGTTTAAAGACAGATATTGTATGTTAACTAATTTTTTTAAAATTTCTGCTCTGGTTGCAGAAGTTCCGATTCCACTGCCTTTGATTTGAGCGCGAAGCTCTTCATCCTCGATAAATTGTCCTGCATTTTCCATTGTCAGAATAATCGAACCCGAATTATACCGTTTCGGAGGTGATGTTTCCCCTTCCTTGATAATCATATCTTTCTCGACAATAGCCATCCCCTTTTTCAATCCTGATAAAGTTTCCAGAAATGCAGCATCACACTTTGTATCTTCCGCTTCCTCTGCATTTTTATGTTCTCCCTCTGCTTCTTTTTCATTTGCTTCTTTTTTCTTAGAAAAAGAATATGCCATAACCTGAAGATATCCTTCCTGCTCAAGCACTTTAAAATTAGAGAAAAATTTTTCTTCTTTTATAGAAGTTGTCAGTGATATTTTTTTATATACCGCTGGCGGATAAAATATACCTAGAAAACGTCTTGCAATAATTTCATATACATGAGCTGCTGTATGAGACAAGGAATTTAAACTATTCAATCCCTGACCCGTTGGAATAATTGCATAATGATCTGTAATTTGCTTATCATTCACATATCTTGTTTTTGCAATGTTTTTGTAGGTTCCCTTTTCTAATACAGTGTTTGCAATTTCTTTTGTAAGTGGATACTGTGATAATCCCTTTATATTTTTATAAATTTCCTTTGCAACCGCTGTAGACAATACTCTCGCATCTGTTCTTGGATAGGTAACCATTTTCTTCTCATACAGTTCCTGTACAATGCGAAGTGTTTCATCCGGACTAATCTTAAAATATTTAGAGCAGTCATTCTGTAATTCAGCAAGATTGTATAAAAGTGGTGGATTCTTTGTCTCCTTCTTTTTCTCAATAGCTTCCACAATTGGTTGGCTGACTGGTTCTATACGCAAATCATCTATCAGCTTTTGTGCATGACTTTGTTCCTTAAATCCATTTTCTTTATACAAAAGTGGGGATTGGTAGTACGGTGTTCCTTCTACTGCCCGCCATTCTCCATCAAATTCTTTACCTTCTATCGCAAGTGTTGCCACAACGCGATAAAAAGGTGTTTTTACAAAACTTCTAATCTCACGCTCTCTATCTACTACCATCCCAAGAACGCAAGTCATAACACGCCCTACCGATACAACAGCCTTATCTGCTTTCAGATAATCCTTGATTGAGCGGCTATATTTTAAAGTCAATGCTCTTGAAAAATTGATACCCATCAGATAATCTTCTTTTGCTCGCAAATATGCTGCTGCACACAGATTATCATACTCCGATAAGTCTTTCGCTTCTCTAATACCACGCAATATTTCTTCTTCTGTTTGAGAATCAATCCATACTCTTTTTCTTACTTTCCCCGTCACTCCAGACTGCTTTTCTACAAGACGATATATATATTCTCCTTCACGTCCAGAGTCCGTACAAACATAAATTGTATCTACGTCTGCACGATTTAACAGCGTGCTTACAGTCTGGAACTGCTTTGCCACGCTGTCGATTACTTCATATTTGAATTCAGACGGAAGAAATGGAATCGTCTCAAGCGACCACCTTTTATATTTCTCGTCATAGGCTTCTGGATAACTCATCGTTATGAGATGTCCGACGCACCATGTTACAATCGCTTCTTCTGATTCCATGTAACCATCTTTATTTTTCATTTGTAACTGTAATGCCTTCGCAAATTCCCTTGCAACGCTCGGTTTCTCTGCAATATATATACTTTTACCCATAGTTTTGTATTGCTTGACTCCTTACACTTCCTGTAGTGCTACCATGTCTATCAGGAATATCGTATCATCTGCTTCTGCCTTATCCAAAATCTTTGCATCAAATCCGCCTGCTGAGAATAAGTAACAATAATTCGGTTTTAACTTTGCCTTCTTTGCACAGAAATACAACCATTCGACATCATCATATGTCATGTTTTCTTTTTCCCAATTACATAATCCGATTAATGTTTGTCCGATTTCATCCTGTGCAACAATATCAATGGTACCTACCTTACCAACCCATTCTCCACTCTTGTTATATTCCAAGGGCAGATTGTCTGCCTTATTCTGCTCTTCCATATATTCCATGCAGACACCTTGAAAATACTGCGCAACATAAGTAGCAAAAGTTGGTGCAATATATGCATCATAAAATGCTTCCTCTGTCATCAAATCAAGTTTACTTGCATTTGGATAAATATATCTAAAATAGAAATTTACAAAATTATTTTTAATTCTATAAATTCCTTTTAATGTATTTTCTTTTCCAGCCGTATCATAGGAGAATACTTTTTCTACAATTTCTAATTCCATTAAATTTTTTAGATAAACACTGATTTTCGCTCTGGAAAATCCTGTATGGGCATATAAATCATTTAATTTATGTCTGCCTATAGCAATAGAGACAAGAATCGTATGATACACGCTTGTCTCCCGTAATTGTTCTGCGACAAATTGTTCTGCCTCTGCGACAAGCAGACCGCGACAATTTAAAATTTGTCTGCATATATTTTCTTTTACTGTTTTTGTATCATCAAAGCATGCCCATAATCCTGGCACGCCACCAAGAACTGCATATGTTTCTACACATTCCCTAACGGAATAATTTGAAAAATATTCTGTAACCTGCCTGTAACCAAATTCTTTGACCTTTAAAAAACCAGTAATTTCGTAAGCTATCGTTCCAATCTTAGTAACCATACTGTTTTCTATCCAGCCAACAGCACTACTACACAAAATAATCATTACATCCTGATTATTCCAATCATTATGCATAAATTCTACCAGCTCCTTCATAAACGAAGTACCTGCTTTCACAATATGCTGAAATTCATCAATCACAATCACTTTTTTCTGTGTTTTCTGTCTTGTAAGTGCTTCAAATATCTGGGCAAAAGAAGGATAATTCTCCAAACGAACTCCTTCTTTTGCCAGTTCTTTTGCCCATAAGTATTGTTGTTCCCTTACAGAACAGGAACGTGCTTTATAGTATGTATATGGTTTATCTGCTGTGAAATTTTTCAAAAGCTGTGTCTTTCCAATTTTTTTCTGTCCATATAATACGATTAGCTGACTTCCTGCTTTTGTATAGCAATTATTCAAATATTGCATTTCCACAGTGCGCTCAATGTGCATTTTACGCCTCCGTTATTCTACTTTTTCTAAAAGTTGTTCAATCTCTTCAAACGATGACGGTTTTCCAAACAAATATCCCTGTATTGTATCACATTTGATTTGTTTCAGATATTCATACTGTTCTTCCGTCTCTACACCTTCTGCTACGGTCTCAAAATTCAATTTCTTCGCCATTAAGATAATAGATTCTGTTATAACTTTTGTGGAATTATCACACACAACTGTATCTATAAAGCTTTTATCAATTTTTAATGTATCAATTGGAAGATTTTTTAAATAGGATAAAGATGAAAATCCTGTTCCAAAATCGTCCAATGACACTCTAAGTCCATAATTTCTAAGAACACGCATCTTATCAATAATTCTTGCAAAGTCATCAATCAGAACACTTTCTGTAATTTCTAATTCTACCTGACTTGGCTGTATATCATATTCTTCCAGCAAACGCATCAGATTTGCCACAAAATCTGGTCGCTTATACTGTATTGCCGAAATATTGATTGACATTACCAAAGGATAATTGTATTTATTTCTCCATGCAGCATAGGCTTTCAAACTCTCTTCTACAACCCAGTTTCCAATTGGTACAATGGCACCATTGCGCTCTGCAATTGGAATAAATACCGACGGACTAATAAAACTGCCTTTGTCGTCTTTCCAGCGAATCAATGCCTCTACACCTCGCAGTGTCTTTGTACTTGTCTCAAACTGCGGTTGAAAATACAGACTGAAATTTTCATTATAAACGGCATCTTTTAACTTGTTCTCTATTGTAACGTTTTCCAGGAATTCGTTTAAAATCTTTGCATCAAAATACTGAATTGTACCTTTTCCCTGATTCTTAGCTCGAAACATTACGATTTCTGCGCAGTTAATTAATTCAAGTGCTGTTCCCGCCGCTTCTGGATATTCCGCCACACCAACGCTGACAGAAAGATTCATCTCTTCCTGCCCAATTAAGCGAATTGGTTTTCTAAGATTATCGCAAATAGAATTATAAATAAATTCTACACTTCTATTGCCATATGGAGCATAAATAGCAATACAGTATAAATCGCTATTAAAATGTGAAACAATCACCTTATCTGACTCAAACTCTTTTAGCTGCTGACCAAACAACTGTACCACTTCGTCACCTGCAATGATACCAAGACTATCATTAATTTTTCTAAAATCATCGATATCAATAAACATAACGGCAACAACATCTTTGGTCGCTTCTGCCTTTCGTAACCATTCACCCAAAACTCGTACAAAATAATTACGGTTATATAACCCTGTCAGAATATCGTAATATGCCATATAAGCCAATTCATCATTTTGCATCTTAAATTTCGTGATGTCACGTACACAGAGTATTTTTTCAAGCGGCTGCTTCAATTCGTTATAATTGACCGTTACTTCAAACTCAATCCACTTTTTGCTTTCTGTCAGCATTGCTTCCTGTATTGCAAATTCTATTCCAGTTTTCTCCAAGTATGCAATTTCCCTAAGCGGCAAAACATACTTCTCTTCTACACATTCAAGAATCTGTGTAACATCCTTTACTTCTTTGATAGAAAAATCAAAGAAAAAACTCCAATTTCCAATTACCTCCAAGCGGTCATCTTCAAATGAATAGTAAAGAAATGCGTTACTTGATGTATCTAAGATTGCACGGTATGCTTTTTCATTGCGGCTTAACTTCTGATTCATTGCGTTCAACAAGTCTATCTGGTAGCGTAATTCGTCCATGCAAACACCTTTCCTTTGGCCTCGGTTTCTTAATATATTTTATATTAACTAATTACTTTTTTGTAATATATCCCTGTGCTTTTAACAATTCTGCGCAAAGAACAGCTCCACCTGCTGCACCACGTACTGTATTGTGAGATAATCCTACAAATTTCCAATCATATACGCTATCTTCACGAATTCTGCCGACAGATACCCCCATACCGTTTTCATAATTTACATCCAACTGTACTTGTGGACGGTTATCTTCTTCTAAGTACTGAATGAACTGCTTTGGAGCGCTTGGAAGTTCTAATTCCTGTGGTGCGCCTTTAAACTCTTTCAATTTCTGGATTAACTGTTCTTTTGTAGGCTGCTTTTTAAATTTAACAAATACAGCTGCTGTATGTCCATTTAATACAGGTACACGAATGCACTGACATGTAATAACTGGTGATGTAGCTGGCTCAATAACGCCATCTTTAATCTCACCCCAGATTCTCAATGGTTCTTTTTCTGATTTTTCTTCTTCTCCACCGATATATGGGATAATATTTTCTACCATTTCTGGCCAGTCTTTAAATGTCTTACCTGCGCCAGAAATTGCCTGATATGTTGTTGCTACAACTTCATATGGTTCAAATTCTTTCCATGCTGTTAAAACTGGTGCATAGCTCTGGATGGAACAGTTTGGTTTTACGGCAACAAAACCTCTTGTTGTTCCCAAACGTTTTTTCTGGAACTCAATTACTTTCATATGTTCTGGATTGATTTCAGGCACTACCATAGGAACATCTGGTGTCCATCTGTGTGCGCTGTTGTTAGAAACAACAGGTGTTTCTGTTTTGGCGTAATCTTCTTCAATTTTTTTGATTTCTTCTTTTGTCATATCTACTGCACTAAATACGAAATCTACTTCTGCAGCAACTTTTTCTACTTCATTTACGTTCATAACAACGATATTTTTCACTGCTTCTGGCATAGGTGTTGTCATTTTCCATCTATCACCTACTGCTTCTTCATATGTTTTTCCTGCGGAACGTGGGCTTGCTGCAATTGTTGTTACTTCAAACCAAGGATGATTTTCAAGCAGAGAAATAAATCTCTGTCCTACCATTCCTGTTCCACCTAAAATTCCTACTCTTAATTTGTCACTCATCTTCTTAGTCTCCTCATTTTCTACAGTTTTTCTATAAGAATACCATCCGGTATTACTTTACATTGTATCTTTCATCCAACAGTCATCTAAAAACTGTCTGTTCATTGCAATAACTTCTTTCATTGCATCCGGTCCCGGTGCACCAATTGTCAGACGCTTCTTAACACATGTTTCAAGACTAACTGCCTCAAAAATATCTGCCTCAAACACAGGACTGATTTCTTTTAACTCTTCTAATGATAATGCATCAATACTTGTACCCTTATCAATACAATATAAAACAAGTCTTCCAATGATGCTATGTGCATCCCTGAATGGCACCCCACGGTTTACAAGATAATCCGCTGCATCTGTTGCATTGGTAAATCCATTCATCGCACTACGTGCCATAACCTCTTTATGAAACTGCATTGTCTTTACCATTCCATTAAACAGCGCCAGACAGCCTTTTACAGTATCAATAGCGTCAAAAGTCAATTCCTTATCTTCCTGCATATCTTTATTATAAGCAAGTGGAATACCTTTCATTGTTGTCAGAATGGACATTAACGCACCGTACACACGTCCCGTTTTTCCTCTGACAAGTTCTGCAATATCTGGATTTTTCTTCTGCGGCATAATACTGCTTCCTGTAGAATACGCATCATCAATTTCCACAAAACGATATTCATTGGAATTCCAGATGATGATTTCCTCACTAAAGCGGCTTAAATGCATCATTATTGTAGATAATGCTGATAAAAACTCTATAATATAATCTCTGTCTGATACACTGTCCATACTATTCAAAGTTGGCCCTTCAAATCCTAGCAAAGATGCCGTATAGTTTCTATCTAATGGATATGTTGTTCCTGCCAGTGCGCCTGCGCCAAGCGGACAATAATTCATTCTTGCATAAATATCTTTCAATCTTAAAATGTCTCTCTTAAACATTTCAAAATAAGCACCCACATGATGTGCAAGAGTAACCGGCTGTGCTTTCTGTAAGTGTGTAAAGCCTGGCATATATGTATCAGTATTTGCTTCCATAATATCTAATAGTGTTGTTAACAGTTCCTGCACAAGTTCTGCTGTCTGCAATACCTCCGCCCTTGTATAAAGTTTCATATCAAGTGCTACCTGGTCATTACGACTTCTTCCTGTATGCAGTTTCTTGCCTGCATCTCCGATGCGCTCTATAAGATTCGCTTCTACAAAGCTATGAATATCTTCATACTCATCTGTAATCTCAAGTTTGCCACTTTCTACATCTTCTCTGATACCAATCAGACCTTTTACAATTGCATTCTTCTCATCTTCTGTCAGAATTCCTTGCTTTTCTAACATAACAACATGTGCAATACTTCCCTCTATGTCCTGCATATAAAATTTCTGATCAAAAGAAATGGATGCATTAAAATTATAAACGAGCTTGTCCGTCTCTTTGGTAAAACGTCCGCCCCAAAGCTGTGCCATGATATAGTCCTCCAATATATTAAATCTAAATTAGATACTAACATATCTTTGACTTTATGGCAATAAAGTTTTAAGAAAAAGAGAGCTTATCCATTTATGACAAAATACCTGTCCTTCACCAAATAACATTCCGTTTCTTTAGAACAGTTTGCCTTTCTTTTCATATGATATCATATATCGATGCATGATTGATTTGTAATTAAGAAAGGGGATTATTATGCAGCCGATTTTAAAATTAAACAATATCAGCTACTCCTACCATAGTATTCATGGTGAGATTCCCGCTCTTGATAATATTTCCTTCGATGTTCTTCCCGGTGAATTTATCTCGCTGATTGGTCCAAGTGGCTGTGGCAAATCCACACTGCTTTCTATTATCGCACGACTAGAAACACCTGAAGGTGGTACCATTTCTTTTTATCACCCTGATGGTTCCATCCATTATCCACGTATTGGATATATGTTACAGCGGGATCATTTGTTTGAATGGAGAAGTGTTTACAAAAATGTATTATTAGGTCTGGAACTAAATCATAAGCTGACAGATGAAAATTTGGAAAAAGCAGATGAAATGCTAAGAAAATATGAACTATATCAATTCAAAGATAAAAAACCTAGCGAACTTTCTGGTGGTATGCGTCAGCGCGTCGCACTTATCAGAACACTTGTATTAGAGCCTGAAATTCTATTACTTGATGAACCCTTTAGTGCTTTGGATTATCAAACGCGACTCTCTGTTGCGGATGATATCTATACAATTATCAAAAACGAGCAAAAAACCGCCCTTATGGTGACACATGATTTATCCGAAGCCATAAGTCTTGGAGACCGTATCATTGTGTTATCCGAAAGACCTGCTACTGTACAAAACATAATTCCAATCAAACTTTCTTTAGAACAAAAAACCCCATTCACCTCAAGAAGCGCTCCTGAATTTAAAAGCTATTTTAATATGTTATGGAAGGAGCTTCATCATGAATGAATTAAGCAAAAATCAAATTTCTTTTTTACAAGAGCAGCAAAAAAGAAAACGCCATATTATGATTTCCAAACTATGTATTCTCTTTCTATTTTTAGGAATCTGGGAAGTCAGCGCCAATTTAGGCATAATAGACAGTTTTTTCTTCAGCAGTCCTTCCAGAATTATTGTACTCCTAATTGAAATGATGGTAGATGGCTCTATTTTTCATCATATCGGTATTACTGTATTAGAAACACTTATCAGCTTTTTTCTCGTTGTGCTTATCAGTATTCTAGCTGCAATGTTTCTCTGGTCTTGTCCTCGCATTTCAACTATTTTAGAGCCTTATCTTGTTGTACTAAACTCCTTACCAAAATCAGCTCTGGCGCCTCTTCTGATTGTATGGCTTGGCACCGGCATGACAACCATTATTGTAGCTGGTATTTCTGTTGCTATTTTTGGGTCTATCATTAATCTATATACTGCCTTTATTCAAGTAGATAACGACAAAGCCAAATTAATATACACACTTGGCGGCAAACGGTTTGATGTCCTCAAAAAACTCATTTTACCAGGCAGTATACCAACTATTTTAAGTACAATGAAGGTTAATATCGGTTTATCTCTTGTCGGCGTTATTATTGGAGAATTTCTTGCTGCCAGAGCCGGACTAGGATACTTGATCATTTACTCTTCACAAGTATTTCAGTTAAACACATTAATATTAAGTATTCTTCTTCTTTGCGCTCTTGCCATGTTGTTATATCAGCTCCTCTGTTTTATTGAGAAGAAATATACTCATTAAACATTGGTTATCACACCCTCAGTTCATCCTTATGTTAAACCAAACGCCGGCACGTTTCACTAGCCGCCATATTAGACTGCAAAAGTGCTGCTATATTTTAGCAGCACTTTTTAGGAATACACATATTCTGTTAACTCTCCCACAATCTCATCTGCTCTTTCGCCCTCAGCATGAATATGTAATATTACTGGTTTCTTGAGATTCAGGCTAAAAATACCAAGCATAGATTTCGCATCTATCATACTTCTTCCCGCTTCCAAATCCATACTCTCTTCATAGCGTCCGATACTCTGGGCAAATGTCAACACCTTATCTGTCGAATTTAATAATAAAGTAATTGATGTCATAGAACTCCCCCAATCATATCATTTCTTTTATGGTACTATTATACTATTTTTAATCCAATTTTTCAATCTTTTTAGACATATTCTTGTGAATTTTCAAAAAATTCTGCGAATTGTAAACACCAAACGTCGGCACAATTCACGAGCCGTCTTATTGGACCAAACGCCAGCACGTTTCACAAGACGTCTTATTGAACAAAAAAAGCACTTCTTCACAGAAGTGCTCTTTTAAGCTGAAAATGGGACTCGAACCCACGACCCCTTCATTACGAGTGAAGTGCTCTACCAACTGAGCTATTCCAGCATACTTGCCAAAGCCTATTATATCGATAAGAGGTATATTTGGCAAGTTATTTTTTTATTTTGACAACTCTTTTGATAAATATACATTCATCTGTGGATATGGAATCACAATGTTAGCTTTGTCAAATTCTTCCTTAATTGCTTCTAGGAGACGCCACTTTCCTTCCCAAAAAGTATCATTACGAAACCAACATCTGACACCTATCATAACTGCACTGTCACCAAGTTCACTAACATACACGCATTTATCCTCTGTTTGCAATACTGCCTCATCCTGCTCTAACAGCTGCATAATAATCTGTTTTGCTTGTGCAATATTGCTTTCATAGGAGATGCCCACAGTAATATCTAGACGTCTTTTATTCGTCTCAGTTACATTTACAAGACTCGTATTTGCCAATGTTCCATTCGGAAGAATGACTACTCTGTCATCTCCTGTGCGAAGTTTGGTATAAAACAACTGAATTTCCGTTACAGTTCCTTCATTCTGCTTTGTATCTTCAATAATGTAATCACCGACACGAAATGGCTTTAATACAAGAATCAACACACCACCCGCAAAGTTTGAAAGACTCCCCTGTAACGCCAGACCAATTGCGACACCCGCTGAACCCAAAACTGCCAGTACACTTGTTGCTTCTAATCCAAAATTACCTGCAATCAAAAGGAAAAGCACAATATACAGCAGTACCTTAATCATGGAATCTAAAAACTGAATTACACCAACGTCCGCTTTACCCTTTTCTAGTGATTTTCTGATAATCTTACGAATCACACCAATCACTTTCATTCCAATGACCAGTACGAGAAAAGCAACAACAACTTTACCACCAAACTGTAATAATTTAGACGGAAGTTCATTAAGATAACTTTGCAATGCACTTATATTTACCTGCTCAGTAAGCATATTTTCTTCGCTCATACCTTAAAGCTGCCTCCCTATTTACTGCTGTCTTTATCACTTTTTGCTTTTGAAACTGGTTTAGCTTTTGCAGTGTTCTTCGCTGCAGTCTTTGTTTTTGTTTCCTTTACTTCTTCTGCCTTAGCCTCGTTTGTTTTGGCAGTTTTTGTTTCTTTTGCCTTTGTTTCTTTTACTTTCGCTACTTTTGCCTCTTTTACTTTCGCTGCTTTTGCTTTTTTCTCATTAATCAGTGCTTCTAATTCTTCTACTTTTTTACGAGCAGCTTCTGCTTCTTTTCTTGCCTCTTCTGCTTCCTGTTCAGCCTTTTTCAGGCGAATTTCTAACAGCTCCTGCTCTGTGTAAGGTGTACATGAGAATACACTGACAGATAAAGGCGCAAGTTTAATACGTACAGACTGTTCTCTTGCATCACATTCTTCTGCTTCCGAAAGAACAACTTTGGAATTACCAATGCCCGCACCACCATATTTCTTAGCATCTGTAGAAAATACTTCTTTGTATTTACCTGGATAAGGAACACCAATCTTATAATTCTCTCGTTCTACATTGGCAAAGTTCGCAACTACCAATAATGTATCTTTTTCCTTGCCACTCTTTCTTAAAAATACGAGAACACTTTCGTTCGCAGAAATGTTATTAATCCATTCAAAACCATCTACATGAGAATCCAGTGTATATAACGCTGGATGTTTTTTATAAAAAGCATTTAAGTCTTTGACCAACGTATTAATCTGCTGATGTTCATTGTATTCTAGAAGATTCCATTCAACTTCTCTTTCTTCGTTCCATTCATCGAATTCTGCGATATCCTGCCCCATAAAGAGAGATTTTTTACCTGGATGCATCATCATATAAGCATAGGTTGCACGCAGATTTGCAAATTTATCAGGCAGTTCTCCCGGCATCTTTCCAATCATAGTGCCCTTGCCGTGTACTACTTCATCATGAGAAAATACAAGCATAAACTGTTCACTATAAGCATAAATCATGCTGAATGTCAGTTCACCATGATGGTGTGAACGGAAATATGGATCATATTTAATATATTCAAGATAATCATTCATCCAGCCCATATTCCATTTAAAATCAAATCCCAATCCACCATCATCCAAAGCACCTGTTACCTTTGGCCATGCTGTAGATTCCTCTGCAATACTAAGCGCACCCTTGCCACGCTTTTTAATCATAGAATTCAGATGCTTTAGAAATTCAACTGCTTCTAAATTCTCATTGCCGCCATACATGTTTGCAACCCATTCTCCATCATTTTTACCATAATCAAGATAGAGCATGGACGCAACTGCATCCATACGGATACCATCTGCATGGTACTGTTCAATCCAATATAATGCGTTCGCAAGCAGGTAATTTTGCACCTCTGGTCTTCCATAATTATAAATCAAAGTACCCCAATGTGGATGACAGCCTTTTCTTGGATCTTGATGTTCATACAAACATGTACCGTCAAAATTAGATAATCCATGTGTATCTCTTGGGAAATGTGCAGGTACCCAATCAAGAATAACACCAATACCTGCTTTGTGCATTTCATTCATAAAATACATAAAATCTTCTGGTGTTCCATATCGTGAAGTTGGCGCATAATAACCAATGACCTGATATCCCCATGAACCATCAAAAGGATGTTCCATAACAGGCATAAGTTCAATATGGGTATATCCCATTTCTTTTACATATTTGATAATCTCCGGAGCAAGTTCCCGATAATTATAATATGGTACTTCTTCTCCCGTTTTCCGTTTGAAGGAACCAAGATGAATTTCATATACACTCATTGGTGCATCTTTTTTCTGTAATTTTTCTCTTTCTGCTATCCACGCTTCATCTTCCCACTGGAAATTATAAATATTACGTACAACAGAAGCGGTATCTGGTCTAAGCTGCTGTCCAAATGCATATGGATCCGCTTTGAGATAAGTTATACCACCTTTAATTTTAATTTCAAATTTATAAAGGTCTCCTTCTTTTACTCCAGGAATAAACAATTCAAAAATACCAGAATCCCAAAGACGTCTCATCTGATGAACACGTCCATCCCAGTCATTAAAATTACCAACAACACTAATACGAATTGCATTTGGTGCCCATACTGCAAAATGAACCCCTTCTACATTATCCACTGTAATTGGATGCGCACCAAGAATATCATATGCGGTGTAATGAATACCTGCATTAAATTTATCTGTATCTGCTTTTGTAATCACAGGCTCAAAATTATACGGATCTGCAACCTCTTTGGTTCTGCCATCTTCATATTCCACCTGATATACGTATTGGAATTTTGTTTTGCCTGGAACAAGCACTGCAAAAAAGCCTTCTTCATCTGCCATTTCCATCGGATAAACTTTGTCTGTTCCCAGATGCTTGAGGGATACTTTGACTGCACCTGGCTGGAATGTCTGTACCAAGGTAGAATTACCAGTTACATGGGCACCTAATAATTTATGTGGATTATCCTCTTCCGAATATACAATTCCTTCAATATCTGCCCAATTCATTAATTTATACAATTTATCATTCATAATTAGCTTCCCCTTCTCTTTATTCTTTAATACTATGTATAAATAAACCGCTTCTTAGCTTCGGTTCAAACCATGTTGACTTAGGCGGCATCAGCATTCCCGCGTCTGCTACTGCAAATAACTCACCTATGGATGTTGGGTACATAGCAAATGCCAGTACACAGTCAGAAGTTGCTCTGCGTTCCAGTTCCTGCAAACCTCTAATACCTCCAACAAAATCGATTCTCTTATCCGTCTTAGGATCTTTAATGTCAAGTACTGCATCTAATAGTTTCTTCTGTAAAATCGAAACATCCAAACCTTCTACCGGATCTTCTAGTCTGTCTTCTTCCCTGATAACAAGTTTATACCAGATGCCAGACAGATACATTGCAATCTCCCCCTTAGCCACTGGTCTATATGCCTTCGTTCCAATCAGACTTACATCAAAGATACCCTCTACCTTCTGTAGAAATTCTTCTGCTGTGTGACCATTCAAATCTTTCACTACACGATTGTAATCCATAATCATCAACTGGTCATCAGAGAAAAGAACAGAAAGAAAATAATTAAACTCTTCTGTACCATCATATTCTGGCTTTGCTTCTCTTCTCTTTAACCCTACCTTGACTGCTGATGCGCAACGGTGATGTCCATCTGCAATGTAAATATCTTGCATATCAGCAAACGCCTGTCCTATCGCTGCAATTGCCTCTGCATCCCGAATCACCCACACCCTATGTGTAATTCCATCCGGTGAAGTAAAATCGTATATCGGCGTTTCTATTTTCGTCTGGCTGATATAAGAATTAATTACTTCATTGGAGCGATACGCCAAAAAGATTGGTCCTGTCTGTGCCATACAGGTATCCACATGACGAATGCGATCCACTTCTTTATCTGCTCTTGTATTTTCATGCTTTTTAATCACATTATTCATATAATCATCGATGGAAGCACAAGCTGTAATACCTGTCTGTGAACGTCCATCCATAATCAGTTCATATACATAATAACATGGCGTATCATCCTGTACAAACTCGCCACTTTCTATCATATTCCACAAAATTTCTTTTGCCTTTTCATAAACAACATCCGCATATGTATCTACACTATCATCAAATTGTGTTTCTGCTCTGTCAATTTTTAAGAAAGAATACGGCTCTCTTGTAACTTCCGTTTTCGCTTCTTCTCTGTTGTAGACATCATATGGTAATGCTGCAATTTTATCTTCCAGACCACTCTTAGGTCTGATAGCACGAAATGGTAATACCCTTGCCATACTGTGTTCTCCTATCTGTAAAAAAGTATACATTTATCATACCAAATTCCCACCATCTAAACAAGCAGATATGAGTATTTTTTGACAAGCTATTATTTCGGTGCTACAATATTTCAATATTGATATACAGAGTCTTATTATAATATAAGGAGAGTTCATTATGACTGAAGAACAAAGAAAATTTTTAGACCGGATTAACGAATATGCAGAAAAAGTACTTGCAGATATTGACCCACAAAAAACAAGAATTTCTTTTCAATTAGAAAAATTAAAACCCGTTATGGAAGAAATTGCTTCTGAAACAGGTCGTTCATTAGAAGATGTTTTTATTGAATATATGGATTTGGCAAGTACGGATGCTGCCGCAAAAGAATTAAAATTGCAAAGCGAGCTTGGAAATTTATAAAGGAAGTGGTCATTTTATTGACCACTTCCTTTTATCATTACTTAAACTATTTTACAACTCTTACGCGGAATACACCTTCAATGTTCTGTAGTTTCTGTACGATTTCATCTGTTACAGGAGATTCTACGTCTAACATTGTATAAGCAACTTCTCCTCTTGATTTGTTCATCATGTCTGTGATATTGATTCCCAAATCACCAAAAGATGCTGTGAATTTTGTAATCATGTTAGCAATGTTCTTATGGAAAATAGCAACACGACCAGCCTGATGGCAAATACCCATATCACAGTTTGGATAGTTCACACTGTTGATGATATTACCATTTTCAAGATAATTCATCATCTCTTTGACTGCCATCTTTGCACAGTTATCTTCAGATTCCTCTGTAGATGCACCCAGATGAGGAATTACAATACAGCCTTCCTGTCCTGCTGTTGTTGGATTTGGGAAGTCTGTTACATATTTTCTAATCTTACCTGCTTTAATTCCTTCTAATACATCTGCTTCGTTTGCAAGCAAATCTCTTGCAAAGTTTAAGATAATAACGCCATCCTTCATCTTTGCAATGGCATCTTTATTAATCATACCTTTTGTAGAATCTAATAATGGAACATGAATTGTAATAATATCACATGTTTCATAGATTTCATCTACACTGAGTGCATGTTTTACATCACGGCTCAGGTTCCATGCAGCATCTACGGATACATATGGATCATAACCATATACTTCCATACCCATATGTTTTGCTACGTTGGCAACCTTAACACCAATTGCACCAAGTCCGATAATACCTAATTTTTTATCCTGAACCTCTGTACCTGCAAAGTTTTTCTTCGCTTTCTCTGCAGTTTTTGCAATATTTTCATCAGCCTGATTTTCTGTTACCCAGTTGATACCGCCAACAACATCACGGGCTGCAAGCAACATACCTGCAATAACAAGCTCTTTTACACCGTTTGCATTGGCACCTGGTGTATTAAATACAACAATACCTTTTTCTGCACATTTATCAAGTGGAATATTGTTAACACCTGCACCAGCTCTTGCAATCGCAAGTAAGCTTTCTGGAAGCTCCATATCGTGCATAGCAGCACTTCTTACAAGAATCCCCTCTGCTTCTGCTACGTTCTCTGTTTTCTCATACTGGTTTGTAAATTTTTCAAGACCAACTTCAGCAATTGGATTTAAACAATGATACTTAAACATTTTTATCCTTCTTCCTTACAATTATATTTACGCATTTTCAGCTTCAAATTTCTTCATGAATTCTACAAGTTTTTCAACACCCTCGATTGGCATTGCATTGTAGATACTTGCACGCATACCACCAACAGATCTATGTCCCTTTAAGTTTTCAAAACCTGCTTCTTTTGCTTCTTTGATGAATTTGGCATCCATCTCATCACTACCTGTCACAAAAGGTACATTCATAAGAGAACGGTCTTCTTTCGCAACAGTTCCTTTAAATAAGCTACTGGAATCTAAGAAATCATAGAGAATTGCTGCTTTTTTCTCATTATATTCTTTCATTGCAGCAAGACCACCCTGTTTCTTTAACCATTTGAATACTTTACCACAAACATAAATACCATATGCTGGTGGTGTATTATATAAAGATTCATTATCTGCATGAATTTTGTATTTTAACATTGTTGGTGTTCCTGGAAGTGTATCTTCTGTAATCAAATCTTCTCTGATAATTACAATAACAACACCTGCTGGACCAATATTCTTCTGAACACCACCATAAATAAGTCCATATTTTGTAACATCTATAGGCTCAGATAAAAAGCATGAGGATACGTCAGATACGAGTGTTTTTCCTTTTGTATTTGGTAATGTTTTAAACTTTGTTCCATAAATTGTATTATTTTCACAAATATACACATAATCTGCATCTTCGGAAATTGGTAAATCAGAACAGTCTGGTATGTAAGAAAATGTTTTGTCTTCAGATGAAGCAATTTTGTTTGCCTTACCATACATGCAAGCTTCCTGATATGCTTTCTTTGCCCACTGTCCTGTTACAATATAATCCGCAACTTTATTTTTCATTAAGTTCATAGGAATCATTGCAAACTGCTGGCTTGCACCACCTTGTAAAAACAATACTTTATAATTATCAGGAATGTTCATAAGCTCTCTTAAATCAGCTTCTGCTTCCTTAATAATTGTATCATATGCTTTAGAACGGTGGCTCATCTCCATAACAGACATACCAGTTCCTTTGTAATCTAACATTTCTTCTGCAGCTTCTTTCAATACTTCTTCAGGTAAAACTGCTGGACCTGCTGAAAAATTATACACTCTGGACATTTCATTATCCTCCTCATTTTGCTTTTCGTTATTTACTACACTAAAACGTTAAACCATATTTTACTAAGGTTTTTGGTTTTCGTCAACCTTTATCCTATATAATTTTTTATTCTTTGTCAAAATCACTAATAAAACATAATAACAGGTATCCCTATTTCTACATTTTCATACAATTTGGTCATAGCTTCTATTGGTGTATTAATACATCCGTGAGAACCATTTGTCTTATATATTTCTCCGCCAAATTCACTTCGCCAGGAAGCATCATGAATACCAATATTCCCGTTTACCGGCATCCAATACGTCACTCTGGATGCATATCCTGGTCCTCTCAATACTCTGTTTTTCTGCTTTGCATATACGTAGCATACTCTCGCAGGTGTTCCCATGCGTCTTCCAGTATTGCCTGTCACAACAGGTGTTTCTATCATCTGCTTACCATCTTTATAAAAGTACATCATCTGTTGTCCCATATCAATTTCAATATAGGTATCACCAATGTCATTTTTTCCCTGATGCAATGCTTTATTCGCATATTCAGGCTCACGTGTCTGTGGTGTTATCTGTAAGCACGCCTCTTTTAAGTAGGCAATTTCTGCTTGCTGGTTCAACTGATTGCCATATGTACCACCTTCAATTGTCACAATATCACCGCGTGTTGTCTGGAAAGTATGTTTGCCTAATGTATCATATTCCTCAGCCAAAGTTTTGATATACTCTTCAATTGCATTTTCATCCACTTGCACGTTGCCATTTGCATCCCATAAAAAGTCGGCTTCTGTGTATTCATATGCTGTATCCCGAATCATGCTCTCATCTTCACGATTGTTTGTACTCAGATTCGCTAATGCAATAAAATTACACTTCACCGCAGCATCAATCGTTTTTCTCTCATCACCAAGCAGATACGTAACCGGTACTGTCTGAAACGCATTGATACGTTCCCACACTTCCATAATCTGTATTTCCTCTTTTGTATATGAAAGATTTTCATAGCATCCTGCTTCTTCCAAGTTCACTTCTTCTATTCCTGTCAAAACAGCATGATAGATTGCAAGTGCAGCTTTTTCTGCATTCAGATGATGTTTTTTCTCATCTACAAGATAAAACCCTTCCTTTTCTTTTAATAACTTGACACTGCACTGTTTTGCCAAAACTGCATCCTCAAATATTGGTAACACTTCACTCATGTAAGCCATCAATTCTTCGACCTTTGCAGGCGCATTATAGGCGGCTGCAATCGTATATTCTTTTTTCCGAAACAGTTCCAACCAGTTATTTGCACTTCTTGCTCGCTGTGTCCGACTGATATCCTGAAGTAATGATTCATAAGAATACTCATACTGTGTCTCATCTGCAAACTTTTCGCAAGGTCTTTCTCCAAATGCTGCTGCATCCAAAGTATACGCATTTCCTTCACTATCATATACTGTCACAGTCTGGATTCTATCCGCTTCCATAAATTTGGCATTTACTTCTTCTATACTTTTTCCGGCACAATACTGTCCGTTAATCCATGTACCGCCCAAAAAATCTGATGCCAAATAGTAGCTTTGCATGACAAAGCAGCCACCTGTCACAAAAGCGGCTGCTAAAAGAATCACTATGAATATCACAAGAACTTTATGTATCTTTTTCATTGCTCTTCCTATTCGTTGTCTTTTATCTGTTGTTTAAATCGTCTGCATCAAATGCTTCGCTAATAGAAGCTCCTGCTGGTACCATTGGAAATACTTTATCGTCTTCCTGAATCATACACTCAATCATCACTGGTTTACCAAGTGCAATTGCTTTCTCAATGGCTGGAGCAACTTCTTCCTTCGTTGTTACGCGGATAGCTTCACAACCAAGACCTTCCGCTACCTTACAGAAATCTACTTTATCATTTAATACAGTCTGTGAATATCTGTGGTCATAAAACAATGTCTGCCACTGTCTTACCATACCAAGCACATGATTGTTAATCACAATCTGAATAATTGGAATATTATATCGGCTTGCTGTTGCAAGTTCATTCATATTCATACGGAAACATCCATCACCAGCAATATTTACACAAATCTTGTCAGGGCGACCCATTTTCGCACCAATACACGCACCAAGCCCATATCCCATAGTTCCAAGTCCACCAGAAGAAAGGAAAGTACGTGGCTGTGTATAACGATAGAACTGCGCTGCCCACATCTGGTGCTGTCCCACATCTGTTGTAACAATCGCCTCACCATTTGTTACTTTATCTAACTGTTCAATCACATATGGACATGTCAAAATATTTTCATCATATTTTAAAGGATATTTAGCCTTTAACTCTTTAATCTGTGCAGTCCACTCAGGATGGCTTTGCTGCTCTAATTTTTCATTTAAAATAGTCAGAATATCTTTCAAATCACCAACGACCGAAGCGGCTGTTTTGATATTTTTATTCACCTCAGCAGCATCGATGTCGATATGAAGCACTTTCGCGCCTGCTGCAAATGTTTTAGCATTGCCAACAACACGATCTGAGAATCTTGCTCCTAGTGCAATGAGTAAGTCACATTGGCTTACGCCGAGGTTAGATGCCTTTGTTCCATGCATACCAATCATACCTGTATAAAGTTCATCTTTACCATCAAAAGCACCTTTTCCCATCAATGTATCACACACTGGTGCATCAATCAATTTAGCAAATTTACGCACTTCTTCTGACGCACCCGAAATAACTGCACCACCGCCAAGATAAATATATGGTTTTTTTGCTTCTTGAATCAAAGAAAGTGCTGTCTTAATATCTTCATCATTAAATCTATTTGCTTTCTCTGCTTCCTCTGGTGTTAACGGAGTGTATTCACAAAGGTTTGCCGTAACGTCTTTTGTAATATCAACAAGTACAGGACCTGGTCTTCCTGATTTTGCAATTGCAAATGCTTTTCTAATCGTATCCGCCAAAATCGTAACATCTTTTACAATGTAACCATGCTTTGTAATTGGCATTGTAACACCTGCAATATCTACTTCCTGAAATGAATCTTTACCAAGTGCTGGCAAATTAACATTCGCTGTAATTGCTACCATAGGAATGGAATCCATATAGGCTGTTGCAATACCTGTCACAAGGTTTGTTGCACCAGGACCACTTGTTGCAAGACAAACACCTACTTTACCTGTTGCTCTTGCATAACCATCTGCCGCATGTGCAGCACCTTGTTCATGGGAAGTTAAAATATGGTTAATCTCATCGCTATGTTTATATAAAGCATCATAGACATTTAAAATAGTTCCACCAGGATAACCAAATACGGTATCAACTCCCTGCTCTTTTAAACATTCTATTACAATTTCTGCACCTGTTAACTGCATCTTTTTATCCCTCCGATATCTTCCTTTAGATTTACTACATTATTTTTTTGGTACTTCTAAAATAGCACCTCTGTTACCGCTTGTTACAAGTTCACGGTATCTGGACAAATATCCTGTTGTGACTTTAGGCTCTCTTGGCTGCCAGTTTGCACGTCTCTTAGCCAGTTCTTCTTCTGATACTTTCATATCCAGTTTGTTTTCTGGAATATTAATGCTGATAATATCACCTTCTTCAACCAATGCAATTGGACCACCCACTGCAGCTTCTGGTGATACATGACCAATAGATGCTC
This sequence comes from Lachnospiraceae bacterium, assembly GCA_017472325.1. Taxonomy (GTDB): domain Bacteria; phylum Bacillota; class Clostridia; order Lachnospirales; family Lachnospiraceae; genus RGIG4733. The sequence goes on along the minus strand of JAFUQM010000061.1, from coordinate 1,508 downwards.
CTCTGGATGCACCTGAGAAACGTCCGTCTGTAATTAATGCAACGCTTGCACCAAGACCCATACCCGCAATCGCTGAAGTAGGGTTTAACATCTCTCTCATACCTGGACCACCTTTTGGTCCTTCATAACGAATGACAACAACGTCACCTGCAACAATTTTACCACCTTTGATTGCTGCAATTGCATCTTCTTCGCAATCAAATACTCTTGCCGGACCTTCATGTACCATCATTTCTGGTACAACAGCAGAACGCTTTACAACACCTGAATCAGGAGCAAGATTACCCTTTAATACAGCAATACCGCCTGTTTCGGAATATGGATTTTCCACAGGTCTGATAACCTCCGGATTCTTGTTCATACATCCTTTGATATTTTCAGCAATTGTCTTACCTGTTACCGTGATTAAATCTGTATGTAATAAACCTTTTTTATCAAGCTCGTTCATAACTGCATACACACCACCGGCCTCATTTAAGTCCTCCATATAAGTAGGACCTGCTGGTGCCAAATGGCAAAGGTTTGGCGTCTTAGCAGAAAGCTCATTTGCAATATCTACATTCAATTCCACACCTGCTTCGTGTGCAATTGCTGGCAAATGTAACATAGAGTTTGTAGAACATCCAAGTGCCATATCAATTGTCAATGCATTCATAAATGCCTTTTCTGTCATAATATCTCTTGGTTTGATATCTTTTTCTACAAGTTCCATAATCTTCATACCTGCATGTTTTGCAAGTCTAATTCTTTCAGAATATACTGCTGGAATCGTACCATTTCCTTTTAATCCCATACCAAGTGCTTCTGTTAAGCAATTCATAGAATTGGCTGTATACATACCGGAACAGGAACCGCATGTTGGACATACTTTTTCCTCAAACTCAGCAAGATCTTCCATTGTCATTGTACCTGCCGCAACGCTTCCTACTGCTTCAAACATAGAAGAAAGACTTCTCTTCTCACCTTTTACACGACCCGCAAGCATAGGACCACCAGATACAAAAATGGTTGGAATATTTAATCTTGCAGCCGCCATCAAAAGTCCTGGTACATTTTTGTCACAGTTTGGTACCATAACAAGACCATCAAAACCATGTGCCATTGCCATACATTCTGTAGAATCAGCAATCAAATCTCTTGTTACAAGAGAATATTTCATACCGATATGTCCCATAGCAATACCATCACATACTGCAATTGCTGGGAATACAACTGGTGTACCACCTGCCATAGCAACACCCATTTTTACTGCGTCCACAATCTTATCCAGATTCATATGTCCTGGTACAATTTCGTTATAAGAACTTACAATACCGATTAATGGTCTATTTCTCTCTTCCTCTGTATATCCAAGTGCATTAAATAAACTTCTATGTGGTGCCTGCTGTACACCTTTTGTTACGGAATCACTTCTCATAATTTATCATCCTTTCTTCTCTTGAAATAGTTCGTAATTGTTACATAATTCTCTCAGCGAGTAAATCTCCCATTGCCTTACATCCAACCTG
>JAFUQM010000060.1 GCA_017472325.1 Lachnospiraceae bacterium | reverse complement strand
TCCTTCCATATCACCTTTATCCAGGCATTCATCCAACATTTCTTCTAAAGTAACACCTTCAATATAGGCAAATTGCAATTTGCCATCCATCTCACGACACTCATTAATATGCAGTCCACTCCCCGCATATCTTGCCTGTAACAGCTCATACCAACGCTTTATATTGGCAATGTGACGGGATGCTTCTGGCGTCATAGGTATTTTTTCTACCCATCTTTCACCATTTGCATCCTCCATAATATCTGTTCTAATCGCAAACTGTTCTGCTCTATCATTAGAATATTTTGTATATTTAATCTCCGGCTCTTTTCCTGTAACTAACATATAAGAATTAGAATACAACGGAAATTCACCTTCCCTTATAATCGTATCAAATGCATTCTTTTCATCAAATAATAGCAATCTTGACCGGTCAAAATTACGCATGTTATTTGATAATTCTCCCGGCATCGGCATTCTCTTATCTGAATATAGTGTTGTCATAAATTTATAATCCGGGTATGGATAATAGAACGTATAATCCTTCACACCATTAACTGCACAGATTTTTTCCAGACCTTTTCTTGTAAAAGTTCTGGCACCACCACCTGCCGGATAATCCTCTATGCCGCTAAATAGTTCTCCTGTATGGTCTTCACGACATCCAGCCCAATATTTTAAACCAAATTTATTTTCTATCGCAATAACAAGTTTCCCTTCATTACCTGCTTCCTGTTTCAAATGCTTCTTTAAAATTGCCATAAAGTCTTCATATGGCGTCTGTGTTCCCATATACCCTTGTGCATATTCGAACACACCGATCAAAAAAATATAATCAAAATCACATGGTAATTCCGGCTCAATATCTTTAAAATTACCAACATGAATTGTGATATTATCGCAGTTCTGGTGACGATACGCATTGATATAGCTTCGTTTCTTGGATAAATCAATGCAAGTAACACTACCAGCTTTTCTTGCAAACGCACCTGTAATAGCACCACAGCCAGAACCAACTTCCAATACTTTCATGCTTTTATCTATTGGCAGCCAGGATACAATATTCTCACGCAGCGGCGAAAGATGATACAGAATCGGCCAGCTCGCACGTTCTTCGATGATTGCAGGGAACTCAGATTCTGGATGATTTTTCGCAATTTCCAACAATTCGTCTTCTATTTTACCATCACAATATAAATCTTCTCCTGGATAATATTTATAATCCAATGTAATCTGACCGATTTTCTCTGTCATATATTTTCCTCTCTATTTCTACGTTTCTACACATTTATTCCGAATGCTAGCTAGGCATTTGCTTTATATGGGATAATATTGCTATCTTCTTTAACATCCGAAACCGTCACCGTTGTATTCATATCATAGAATCCAACTGTATTTTTATCAGATATCACCGTAATATCAAGCACATCATATAATCTGTGGTACGCTTTGAATTCTTCGCCTTCATATCCTGTTACACCTAGAGAAAGCAAATATTCTCCACCTTGTAAATCAATCTTTTGTGTGAATACGATTTCTTTCGTCTCCCCTGCTGCTACAGGCTCTAAAAAGGCGCGTTCAAACATTGTATTTGTTCCCGTAATCTCTACACCCTTTACATTTTTAATTGTAAATGCAAAGATTGGTGCATTGATTGTCTCATAGAATTTCACCTTCATATGAATAGAGAAGGTACTTCCCTTTATAAGTGCGTTGGTTCTCACACCACTTTCATCCTGCATATAGAACTCGGTAATTTCCGCCTGTTTGGTCCCATATTCCAATGTGTCTGCTGCTTTTGTGCTATCTAAGTTACGTGGTTCTTGAGAATCCGCATGATTCTCATCAAGCATATTGGTGTTATCATTCTCATCTGGCAAATCATACTGACCTACAAGAACACGCTTATAGATATCTATCATTTCTTTTGGGGAGCCTTCGCCCAACTTACGTCCCTTATTTAACAAAACAACTCTGTCACAATATTTGCTAATACTGCTCAAATCATGGCTAACAAACAAAATTGTCTTGCCCATTGCCTTAAATTCTTCAAATTTGTGATAACATTTAGACTGGAAAAAGACATCTCCAACGGATAACGCCTCATCCACAATTAGAATTTCTGGCTCTATATTGATTGCTACCGCAAATGCAAGACGCACAAACATACCACTGGAATAGGTCTTACATGGCTGATGTACAAAATCACCAATGTCTGCAAAATCCAGAATATCCTGCATCTTTGCATTGATTTCCTCTTCGGAAAATCCCATCATCGTACCGTTTAAGTAAATATTTTCTATTCCTGTATACTCCATGTTAAAACCAGCGCCTAACTCTAAGAGCGCAGAAATTCTTCCATTTACTTCCACTTTACCCGCACTCGGACTAAGAACACCTGTAATAATTTTTAAAATAGTAGATTTACCAGAGCCGTTTGTTCCTATAATACCAACAGTTTCCCCTTGTGCAACCTGCAAATCCACACCATGAAGTGCAAAATGTTCTGAATGCCTTTTATGTCTGCCAAATCCAAATGCTTCTTTGATTCTATCGACAGGCTTATCATATAACTTATATACTTTGTCAAGATTCTCTATAAGAATCGCTGTTTTCTTATCTTCCATGCCTTCTCCTATTACAAAACATCGGCAAAATGAACTTTCAGCCGTTTAAATATCAAAGCACCGATGCCAAAAAGCACTACGGTCACAATCCAGAAATACATTGTGGAATAAAAATCTTCAAAAAACCACTGTTTCTCAAACAAACTGCTCCTATATCCATTTACAATATACACAAGTGGATTGATTTTAATATAAGTCTGTGCTGTTTCTGAAAATTGTCCAATGTTCCACAAAATCGGAGTTGCCCACATACCAAGCTGTAATGCAATTGCAATAATCTGCTGTAAATCTTTAAAAAATACAACAATAGCACAGGTCGAATAACTAAGCGCCAATACAAAAACAAACAGACAGATACTATAATAAATTATCTGAATGGTATACACTGTTGGATATACACCATAACAAATAGACAAAATCATCATCAACACCATAAACAAAAGATGATTAAAGGTAGCTGCAATGATTTTAATAATTGGCAGAATACTGATTTTAAATACCACCTTTTTCACAAGATAATTATATTCTATCAGTGCTGCCGTACCATTGGTAAGCGCTTCCTGAAAATAAAACCACGGAATCAATCCTGCTGTCAGATAGAGTACATATGGTACATCCAATCCGCCTGAAAGCAATTCCTGTTTTATCCCCATGAGTTTTCCAAACACAAGCGCATACATAAGAATCGTAACAATCGGCTGTATAAATGCCCATACCATACCAAGATAGGAGCCTGCGTAACGCTTTTTAAAATCATTTTTGGATAATTTCCATATAAGTCTTCTGTTTTGATATAATTCCATCGGAAGTACCGTAATCTTATCATATAATAATACAAACGCCACTTCGCTTATCAGGATAATGACACAGGCAAGTATTTTTTTGGTCAGTTCATCTGCTGCATCTGCAAATGGATTGTGATGCACTACTACAATCACCGCAACCAGAAGCGCTACCAAAGTAAAAATAGCAATACCGCCTTTTTTTGAAATTCCGTGTTTCTTCATCAGTTATTTTTCCTTTTTATACTCTGCAATACCTTTCCAATTCATGTCTTTCTCAGATAAAGTCAGTTCCATCCCTTCTGGAATTGGCCATTCTACTCCAATCTCAGGATCGCTCCAAAGAAGTCCCCCTTCATCATTTGGATGATAAAAATCTGTGCATTTATACGCAAATTCTGCATAGTCAGACAGTACCAAGAAACCATGAGCAAAATTCTTAGGAATAAAGAACTGTTTCTTATTCTCTGCTGACAGAAGTACACCATACCATTTTCCAAATGTTGGAGAACCTTCTCGTAAATCTACTGCAACATCATATACTTCTCCACTAACGACACGCACCAGCTTGTCCTGTGGATAATTAATCTGAAAATGCAGACCACGCAATACGCCCTTCTTGGAAGCTGACTGGTTATCCTGTACAAACACTTCTGGAATACCCGCTTCTTTATAATCATTATAATTATATGTCTCCATAAAATAGCCTCTGGAATCTCCAAACACTGTTGGTGTAATCACCTTTAATCCTTCAATTTCACATGTTTCTACTGTAATTTTTCCCATGCGTAATCTCCTTCTTCCCTCATCTTTATTTGCATTAATAGCCTAAATAACTTAAATTTAAATCTACTCTTCCTTCAATACCATCGATGCTACCATTTGAAGTATACTGCCACAACTTATATTTGCCCGCATATTCTGGCTGTGCCTTATATTCTGCCAACCAGATTACGTAATCCTCCAATCTGGACATATCCAGATTGCTATAATACCAGTTTCTGCTCGCATAAATGCCCGCATCATATCCTGCGCTTTTAATTGTCTCGCAGAACGCTGCACAGACTGCCGTTCTTGTGTGCTTATCCAGTCCATCTGCCCTGCCATTACCGCCTGCACCCTCTGTATCGATAAAAATAGGATATGTAATCTTATCTTCCGCACACAGACTCAAGACCATACTGGCTTCCTCAACTGCTTCGACTTCAGAAACTGCCTGTGTAAAGAAATATAGTCCCACAGGAATACCTGCTTTTTGGGCTCCTTCAATATTTTTTCTAAAATATGGGTCTTCTACAAGGGAACCTGTCGAAGAGCCACGATATCCAACTCGGATAATGGCATATTCCACGCCACTTGCAGCAACTTTCTTCCAATCAATCTCTTTGTTCCACTTCGATACATCGATGCCGAATCTGGCTTTGTTGGTTGATACCTGAATATCTTGAATCTCGGTTTCATCCGCATCCTTTAATGCATCCTTTACTCCCGTATCTTCTTTTTGAGCATCAATTTCTTCCTCTGTTTTAATCAAAAGCGAGATATCCTTAATCTCTGTATATGTCACTTTGTCTTTTACTCGTACCTTAGTCCCCGTTTCAGGTACACGATATCCCTCTACGGCTCCCAATGTAACATAATAATCTCCTGCTTTCAAATCTGGAATATAAATGACACCATCTTTATCCAGGTCTTTATATTCTTCACCGCTATCAAGTTCCACATACAATTCCTGATTTCGCAGCAGTTTTCCCATGCCATCTAATACCTGGATGCGAATATCTTTTTCCACCGATGTAATATACATAGAGATTTCTTCTATCTGCTGCTCATCCAATTCTTTTGCTATATTTTCCTTTGGCTTGTCATCAAAAAATGTTTCATCCCACATAAAGGCAGATAAATCCTGTTCCTTTGAGACTTCTTCCACTACTACGGTCTGCTGTGTACTCTGTACTTCTTGTGCTTCCCTTGTCGAATCAGTATTCATCAGTATGACGACTAGAAAAATCGTAAGCATCAGCATCAGCGCTGTAACAACCGTTATTGTTCTTAACTTAGAGTCCATTAGCAACCTCTACCATATA
>JAFUQM010000059.1 GCA_017472325.1 Lachnospiraceae bacterium | reverse complement strand
GTTGCACACACTGGAGATGCTGTGCTATATGCATAATTTTCTTCATTAATATATATCTCATGCATAGCCACAAAAGCAGGAGGTGTAAATGCACCACCGCTGCCTCTAGCAAATGGATCAGACGCAAAATCTAAATAAGGATATATTAGAATCTGTTTTTTATAGAGATCCTTTCCCTGCTGCTTAGCATAAATACAAGCAGTTGCTGCTAAATTACCGCCAGCACTTTCGCCGCCAATCATAATGTTATCTACATCGAACCCAAATTCTTCTACATGATCAATTAAGTATAATGTTGTCTCATATACATCCAATAAACCTGCCGGCCACTTATTCACTGGCCCCATCCGATAATCAACAGATGCAATATTAACATCCCACGCCTTGCAAAATGCATCCCACATCTTATCATCAATCGCAGACCCGCCAGTTATGAATCCACCGCCATGCATACCAATAAACAAAGGTTTTCCTGGCGCACTAGCGCGATAATATGCAATATCAACATCTCTTCCTTTCAGCTTTGCTACATGACGCTCCCCCTGAATCGGAATCTTTTTATTAATCTCACGAACAGCTCCAGCTGCGTGAATCCCGCCATCTTTAATCATATCTACAACTTCTCTTAATGATTTTTCCATAATGTTACCTCCTATCGTGGTGGAATTGTTGTCGAAATAAAGTTTTTATAATTTTCCATGGATATTATTTCTTTCCAATTGTTTCTTTGGATAATCCGCATGCAGAAATTAAAGCGATAACTGTTAATACAGTAAATACGACGAAGATCTTTGCATATCCAGCGGATGCAGTTGCAGACATACCAAGAATCATTGGCATGATAATGAATGCTAGTGTACGGATACCAACTACAAATGGAACAACCAGTTTGTTTGCTTGGGCAAAGTCATAACGACCAAATACGTTAATTACCATAGATGGCATCAGATTTCCTAAACCACCCTGGAGACAGGAAACCATAACAACGGAAGCAATGGAAATTGGGATGCTACCCATGCCACAACCAATTGCAGCCAAAAGTGTCATAATTGCCCAAAGTGCGCTAAATATAATAGTTGTTTTCTTAGTGCCAATCTTCTGATCAACGATTCCCCATGCGATAGAACCAGGAATACCTACAACTGAAGCAATGGTAAGCCACATAATTGCAGAATTTGTGTCAAGACCAATTGACACCATTCTTGGAACCATCTGAGACATAATGCCAATCAGACCGATAAATAAGAAACCAAATGTGATAACTAACAGCCAGAAGTCTTTGATTTTGAACATCTTGCCTACTGTAATTTCAGATTTGTAATTTGTAAGTGCTTCTAAATTAGCTTTGCGTTCTTCTTCAGAAATTGGTTCGTTATCTGGATAAGCACCAGCTTCTTCTGGATATGCTTTTACTGCAATAATCATAACGATTGCAAGAATTACAAAGATGATGCACATCATGTAGAATGGTGCGGACAATCCTTTTTTTACGATGAGAGCCTGAAATACAGCTACTGTGATTGCACTGTCAAGTGGCATACCTACAGTTGCCCATCCAAGAGCAGTACCTTTTTTCTTAGGGAACCAGTTGCTCATCAACTGCTGTGTGATAACTAAGTTACCAACGTTTGCTAAAGCTGCTACGATGGTAGCGATTACTGCATACTGTGTAAATGTTTCACATCTGCCGTAGAGGAACCATACAATTGCCAAAATGAATAACAGAACAACTGCAGGACCTTTTACACCTTTTTTAGAAATAACCTGACCTACAATCAGAGCAAGTGGAATACCTACGAAACCGCCGATGGCTGCGAAGATTAACAGTGGATCTCCAGATGCCATGCCGAATCTTTCAGCAAAACCAGTTGTTGTAACGTTTAAAATGTCAGGTGCTGTACTGGTAAACATGTAAATAAACAATGTGAAGATAATGATCCACCAGCCATGTTTACCAAAGTTATTTGCTTTCATACTCTTTTCTCCTTTTGTTGTTTTATGAGCCACTCTTTCCCGATTCTAGAGATAGATTATAGTCGAATTATTCCCCTGCTACAGTTGGACCATTCTTCGCGATATATTCAATTCCGCCGCCTTCTTTTGGACGAACTCTTAAGTCACATGGTACGTTCTGTGCCGGGTCGTGATTCATCTGCCATAATTCGTAGAGCTTTGGCAGGAATACAGGGAACTGCGCCATCTCGTAGTCATGATGTGGACTTTCGGAAAACAATGGAATCATTGGAGCCAATGCCTTAGCTGCCTCTTTGGAACAGTATGCTGCCGTAATCCATCTTGTACCGTAGGATTTTGCTTCATACATATGTACCATCGTCAGTTTGTGAGGAATGTCGCCCAACGTGCCTTCGCCAATGTAAACATGTGGCAGATATTCGTTATATGGATAGTTACCATCCACATCCAGACGTTTGACGTCGATCTTTGCGATTGGACCGCCTGGTGCAGTCTGTTCGTGTACAGATTCAATAGAATCAACATATCCGTGCACATTTGGAGCAACTGTCCAGTCGAATGTTTTGTGATGACCTGGTGCCCAAAGATAATATCCCTTTTCCATATTGTTCCACCACCAGTCAAGCATTTTTGGTGTTACACCATGAAGTTCGTGATGTTTTCGCATAACGATTACATTGTCTTCAAATCCAGGTGCAAATGAAAAATCAGGAAATGGCTCTTCCGGAACAGGAACCACTGTGTAAGGGTTCATTGGAAGCTCAGGCCCTTTCATGGACAAGTCAGTCTGTCCAGCATTAAATAAATACTTGTTGTACATAATAAAAACCTCCTATCGATTTTTTGTTTACCTAATGCTAACACCAAAGATACGTGTAAGTGAAATGCCTAAAAAAACCGTTGTGATAACCAGAGGTTATCACAACGGTTTTTGTTATACTCATTTGTTATAAAAATATGGATCAGGAATTATCATTAATATACTTTACTATTCCCAATGCAACTTTTTTGCACAACTCGTCTTTTTTGGGATTCCATTTTACCCCCAGTGGAATGTTGATAGTAAATTCTGGAAAATCCACAATCCAAAAATCATCTGCATATTTTCCGATACTGTCATTAATCATATAGCCAATATAATTGTTGAATTTTAAGTCCAATAGATAGGATTCAAAGTCGAAAACAACACATTTAAATGTTTGATACTTTACTTGAATATTTTCTTTGTTTAAATGTTGCACTACATCATACAGTTCTTTTTCCGGCATCAGGAAGGTTTTTGACATAATTTCATTTGCAGTAGAAGGTGGGGCGTCTGGAAAAAGCCTCTTTGGAACCAGAATAGGCGCTTTCATGTTTTTGATAATCATAGAATATGGCTCTGGCCCATTTTGCAGGAGGGTATAGCAGATGTCTACCGTGTCATTTTTTAAAAATGCTTCGCCGCTAGCATGTATAATCTGAATCTCAGGAAACTTTTTGGACTCAATCAGATAATTTAATGCATCAAGCAGTATCTGAATACCAATCATAATACCGAAACGAAAGGTGTCGCTAGTGACAAGGCTTTCTAACTCTGTTAATGCTTTCTGATAAGAGTCCCACATATCCTGAGTGTGCTTTAAGAAAATCTCTCCAGCACTGGTAAGTATGACTTGATGTTTGTCTCGAACAAATAGCAAATATCCAAGTTCATTTTCTAATGCGGCAATCTGGCGGGATAAGTTGGGCTGGCTGGTATAACAGTCTCTGGCTGCCGCAGAATAATTCAAGTGTTTTGCTACTGCTAAAAAATATTCTAGCTGGTTGGTTGTCATTGTTTACCGTCTCCTTGTGTGATTAAGAAATTGTTAGGTGTGAACAGACCAGTTTTGTTTATAAAAAGCTTATAAAATAATAACATTATACTTATAACCACTGGTTATTACAATACCAAGATAAGGCATTTCCTAAAAAAAATAGTGGCAGATATAATAAAAATGACCCAAAAACAAGATTTAAGAAAAACGAAGGAGAATATATTTTTATGAAAGTAATGACACCAAAGGAAAGAGTACAAGCATTTTTTGCACATGAACCAATGGACAAATTTCCTACAGAAGAAGGGCTTTTTATATTGTTCGACCCAGAAGCATATGCAGAACGTCCACCACATCTAACAGGCGGAACAGACTGGTTCGGCGTGGAATGGAAGTACGAGGACAATGTTGGAGCCATTGCACCAGATCACACACAGGATCCTGTTTTGGAGGATATCTATGATTGGAGAGAAGTTGTAAAATTCCCAGATTTGGATGCGTGGGACTGGAGCAAAGTAGAAGAAATCGACCATGTTAGTGAGATTGACCGTGAGAATAAGGTGTTTGAGATGATGTTTGTAAACGGACCATTCGAGCGTCTACACATGCTGATGGGATTTGAAAATGCTCTGTGTGCCATGATCACAGATCCAGAAGAAGTAGAGGCATTCTTAGATGCTTTTATGGAATGGAAGCTGAAACTAATGGATAAGATTGTTGAACATTACAGACCAGATGTATTGATGTTTCATGATGACTGGGGCACACAGAACAGCATGTTCTTCTCGCCAGTAACATGGCGGGAGCTAATCAAACCACAGATTCAGAAGGCTGTAGACCATTGCCATGACCTTGGGGTAATCTTCGAGATGCATTCCTGTGGCAAGATTGAATCTATCGTTCCGGATTTTGTAGAAATGGGCATTGATTCCTGGCAGGGAATGGAAATCAATGATATTCCTGCTTTAAAGAAAATCACAGGCAACAAGCTATCTTATCATACAACTCCAAAGTATCAGGAATATCAGGCATTAGAGCTGACAGGAGAACTAGTAGAAGAGAAGATGCGAAAAGAAGTAAGTGAAACTTTTATAAAAACAGCAGAAGGCTACTGTTACATGCCAATGTTTTTGCCATTTGGCGGTGTTTCTAGACAGATTTTGGCAGATGAAATCGCAAAATGCGCAGAGACCATCTACTAAAAATTTGATGAAAGTATAAAGAATATAAACAAGTCAAATACATAATAGGAAAATATTACAGAGTAAAATAGAGAGAGGAGTGTTTTGTGTGGAATTTAAAACTGTAAAATACGACATTGACTAAAAGAACATTATGTTAAAATAGAATAAATGTTGCGCATATGTTTGCTTACAAGCAGAATCGTAACGATGCAAGAGAATTTTGTGAAGAAAGTAAGTCTGAAAGGAGAGGCCAAACCTCTCCTTAAAACTTATACATTTTTAATTTCCACCACTACTATGCCACTCGAATTGTATGATAGAGCCTGTGCTTAAATTAGGAATATTTGCAGGTTTTATGTTTTGCAAATTCTCTTGTTCCATTTTAAATTGTCTCATTACACAACCCTTGTCAGGTTGCAATTTACTCTGAGACAAAATTATTATGGCAGAATAGCCTTTTACAAACTCTCTATTATATAATACCCTTGTAATGTTTTTTTCGACAACCTGGGCCAGAAACAAACTAGGCAGGCACAAAATTGCGCCTGCCCAAATTGGGATTCCTTCTACTAATATTCTATTCATCTACCACTTCTAGAATATTTTGACGTTCGCTTCTTATCATCCTGCCATACTTTTGATTTCATTTTGTACCTCCGCTTTGCAGTTTTCAATGTATCATTCTAACGTTTTGGAATATATCCACGATACTGTGTATAGTTATCACTATAAGGAATGTCTGTAATAAAAATACTTCAGATTTTTTATTTTAAGCGCAAACGCCTTTGTCCCTAACCTTGCTTTAAGTGATAATACTCTGCCAGTTTTTCGAATGCAGGAATAGATCGCTGAATCATCTCGTATGATGTACAATATGCCAACCGTACATACCCTGGACAGGCAAATGTGGTGCCATTTACGAGAATAATGTGATGTTTTTTTGCCACTTCGATAAATTGTTTTTCGTTTGGTTCTGGTGACTTGATAAACATATAAAATGCGCCTTCTGGCTTCACGCAAGCAAACCCCAATCTGGTCAACTCTTCATAGATTAATTTTCGATTTCGATCATAATAGTTCACATCTACAGGTTCATCTAGGCAACGGGCAATTGCTTTCTGAATCAAAGATGGCGCATTGATAAAACCGCAAATACGATTCGCAATGGTCAATCCGTCCATGACCCATTTAAAATCTGCCATCTCATTTGGCACAACGATATATCCAATACGCTCTCCTGGAATGGACAGTGACTTACTAAAGGAATACGCTACAAATGTATTTCGGTAGTATTTTGTTAGAAACACCGTCTTTTTCCCGTCATATATCAATTCACGATAAGGTTCGTCTGAAATAATATAAATTTCATGGCCGTATTC
>JAFUQM010000058.1 GCA_017472325.1 Lachnospiraceae bacterium | reverse complement strand
GAAAACGCACAAAACGGTTAAAAGTCGCGCCTGTTACATATGCTGCGATTTTCTGTAAGACGAGTTTTGCGAGACGGTTGCAATAAAAACCATCAAAAGCAGGTGCATAGAAATACTTACGTTTTTCTGACGAGTCCTCTTTGAAAAATAAAAGCAAAGATACATCGTAAATATCAAAACTAGCAGATAAGAAAGAATTATCGTACACCATGAGGATGCCTATCATCTTGCAACAGCCTCTTACTTTTTACAACAACTTTTTCATATATTTAGTCTAAGATACTCATTCCTGTATAAAGGCTGTAATATCTTCCCTGTTGGGCCAATAAATCATCATGGTCACCGCGCTCTATTATTTCACCATTCTCAAGTACAATAATTGCATTCGCATTACGTACTGTAGAAAGTCTATGCGCAATCACAAGTGTGGTACGTTCTGCCATCAAACGGTCCATACCTCGTTCGATATGTTTTTCTGTTCTCGTATCCACCGAGCTTGTTGCCTCGTCTAAAATTAAAATTGGTGCTTTTGAAATTGCCGCTCTTGCGATATTTAATAACTGTCTCTGTCCTTGACTTAAATTCGCTCCATCTCCCTCTAAGACAGTATCATATCCATTTTCGAGGCGCATAATAAAAGAATGGGCGCTTGCAGTTTTTGCAGCTGCAATTACTTCTTCATCCGTGGCATCCAATCTTCCATAACGAATATTTTCTCTGACGGTTCCTGTAAAAAGATGCGTATCCTGTAATACCATAGCGATGTTTTTACGCAGGCAGTCACGTTTGATATTCTGAATATCTATCCCATCAATCATAATTCTGCCAGAATCTATATCATAAAAACGGCTGATTAAGTTCGTAATCGTTGTTTTACCTGCACCCGTAGATCCAACAAAAGCAATTTTCTGACCTGGTTTTGCATACAAGGAAATATTTTTGAGAATTGTTTTCTCTGGCGTATAACCAAATGTAACATTTTCAAGAACAATTTCACCTTTGATATTCGTTAATGCTACAGCCTCTGTGTCATCTTCTGGCTCCGGCTCTTCATCCATTGCTGCAAAAACACGTTCTGCACCTGCCAAGGCAGAAAAAATCGTATTCATCTGCATAGAAATCTCATTGATTGGTCTGGAGAACTGACGGGAATAATTTAAAAAGACAGTCAACCCACCAATATCAAATCCACGAAGCACACATAAAATACCTCCGATGCAAGCAGTCAAAGAATAACTAATCTGACTCATATTGCCCATTGCAGGCATCATCATACCACTGAAAAACTGAGCTTTTATCTGTTTGTCACACAAATCTTTATTTAACTTTGAAAATTCTTCCTTTGCCTGTTCTTCATGACAAAATACTTTGATTACTTTCTGTCCGGTCACAGTCTCTTCAACATAACCATTCAGTTTACCGATAGCCTCCTGCTGTGCAATATAATATTTACTGCTTCGTTTGCCAATCTGCCCGGCAAGCAAAACCATCATAGGTATCATAAGAACAGTAATAATTGTCAAACCCCAGTTTGTATACACCATCAATGCAAATGTACCGACAATATTAATCACACCAGATATAATCTGCACAATAGTATTATTTAGCATTTCTCCAACAGCATCAACATCATTGGTAAAACGGCTCATAATATCACCATTATTGTTTGTATCATAATATCTTACTGGTAGTCTTTGCATCTTACAAAAAAGGTCATTTCTTATTTTTTGCAATGCCCCCTGTGAAATACCTAACATAATCCGCGCCTGCGAATAAGAAGCAAGAATCGCAATAGCATAAATCAATATCATAACAATTACAGAAATTGCTAGTCTTTGTACAGAGCGTTCAGCACTTGTCAATCCATTGATAATGGGACGAAGCATATAAGAACCCGCCAAAGATGCAATCGTATTTAAAACAACGCAGACAAATACTAGCACCAGTTTATATTTGTCCTCTTCCAGATAGGAAAATAAACGTCGAATTGTCTGTTTGGTATCTTTGGGCTTTGCAAACGGCATCCCGGGTCCATGTGGCCCGCCTTTTCTTTTTGGTCCAAACCCTTTTGCCATTATGCCGTCACCTCCTTATCCATCTGGGAATAATAGATTTCCTGATATGGCTCACAATTTTGCAATAATTCATCATGTTTGCCCATACCTACGATTCTACCATCATCTAACACAATAATCTTATCAGCATCCATCACTGAACTGATTCTCTGCGCAATAATGAGTTTGGTTGTCTTCTTCAATGTACCGGTGAAGCTTTCTCTTATCTTTGCTTCTGTTGCTGTATCTACCGCACTCGTACTATCATCAAGAATCAGAATCTTTGGTTTCTTTAACAAAGCCCTAGCAATACAAAGCCGCTGCTTTTGTCCACCTGATACATTTACACCACCTTGCCCCAGTTCTGTTTGGTATCCTTCTGTAAAAGAAGTCACAAATGCATCTGCCTGTGCTGCCTCGGCAGCTTCGCGCACTTCCTCTTCTAAAGCATCCTCATCTCCCCACTTCAGGTTATCCATAATCGTACCAGAAAAGAGGACATTTTTTTGTAACACCATTCCAACACCATTACGTAGATTTTGAAGTGCATATTCTTTGACATTGACATCATCGACTAATACTTCACCCTCGTCTACGTCATAGAGTCGTGGAATCATCTGCACAAGTGTTGTTTTTCCACTTCCTGTACCGCCAATAATACCAACCGTTTCTCCTGGATTGATAGAAAAATCAATATCATCCAATACTTTTTCTTTGTTGTCTTTATAATACCGGAAGCTCACATGCTTAAACTCTATTTTCCCTTGCTTTACCAGTTTTTCTGGTGCTGTTGCTCCATCATCTGTTAATGTTACCTTGGCATCTAACACTTCGCCAATTCGCTTTGCGCTTGCAATTGCTCTGGAACTCATAAACAGTACCATAGAAAGCATCATCAGTGACATGAGCACCTGCACGATATATGTGGTAAATGCTGTTAAATCTCCGACTGGCATAGTTCCTGCCATCACCTGATTACCACCAAACCACACAACGGCAATGGTTGTTGCATTCATCATAAGCATCATAAGCGGCATCATAAAAATCATCATTTTAAAAGCATGAAGACTCGATTCTTTCAAATCATCATTAGCCTGTGCAAAACGTGCCTCCTCATACTCTCCTTGTACAAAGGATTTGATAACACGCACATTAGTCAATGCTTCCTGAATGGTAGAATTTAATTTATCCAGCTTCTTTTGCATCTTGTCAAAGCGTGGAAATGCCGTTCTTATCATGATAACGATAGCAACTACCATGACCGGCAATACAATCAACAAAATTGCCGCCAGATTTGCATTCATCCGGCATGCCATAATGAGAGCTCCAATCAACATCCCCGGCGCACGAAACAGCATCTTGAGTGCCATCATAATCACATTCTTCAGTTGTGTAATATCATTGGTCAAACGGGTAACGAGCGAACCTGTACTAAATTTATCAATATTTGCAAATGAAAACGTTTGTATTTTGGCATAGACATCCTCACGCAAATCTGTCGCAAAGCTGACGGCTGCCTTTGCTGCAAAATAAGAAGCCCCAATACCGCCTATAAGCATAAATACAACAACGCCAAGCATCACTGCACCTGTCTGTAATATATACGGAACATCCTGATACGCCGCACCGATATTAATAATATTTGCCATGAGTGCTGGCAGCAATACTTCTCCCACTACTTCCGTAAGCATCAGAATTGGTGCCAGGATAAAGGCATAGATATACGGTTTTACATACTTCAAATAACGTTTCATTCCTCTACATCTCCTTCCCGAATCTATAACATGTAAATTCTACGCTTATCAATTTTTAATGTCAATCTATCCAACTATTAACTTTCTATAAACTCCATAAAAATACCCTCTTCACTGTTTTTATCCAGTAAAGAGGGTACTCTTACGTTTTTATAATTCTTCCGGAATAATAATTGCTGCAACAATGTATGCTATGATACCTGCACCACCTGCAACTGAGAAAATCACCCAAAGAATACGGATTAATGTCGGGTCAAGGTTAAAATAGCTTCCAATGCCTCCACATACACCACAAATCATTCTGTTCATTTTGGATCTTTCTAATTTTTTGTAATCGTTATTCATACTTCATTCTCCTTTTCCATAAGTTATATATTATTCTTTAAAATAAATTTCAATACTTCCCATTGCACAATCTACTGTAAACTCACTATCAGCATCATTGTCCAGATACACACCGCTTGCCATACCAGAGTAACTCTTATCCTCTAACTCAATGCTTCCCATTGCACAATTCATATTATAATTGTGATTCTGCTCACTGTCTGTCAGTTCAAATATAATAGATCCCATACTGCAATCTGCTTTCAGATCACCAGCAATCTCTCCGGCATATTCCATATTGCCCATGCCTACATTGACTTCCATATCCTTGACACTACTTTCCTCAAAAATAGCTTCACCAGCACCTACATTGACAGTTAACCTATCCGCTTTTACTTGATTGCCCAATACTTCTCCGGCTCCAAGGTCAATCTCCATTTCTCCTTTTATAACAAAATCATCCAGTTCAATCTGCCCTGCACCCAAATCGATATCCACTGACGCAAGCTGGCACTCTGCTGGAACTGATAATATCATAACATCATTTCCGTTGTTCTTCCATAGGCTTTTTGCCAAATACTCTTTTTCCACATACAAAGTGTCTCCACTTACCCTTACTTTTCCATATCTGCTTCCAGATTCTTCTACCGCAAAGAAATCAGAATCTGTTGTTTGTAAAATCAAACTTCCACCCTCAATATCAATATCAAGCTTTCTAATTTCTGCAGCACTAATTTCGTCACCAAGCACATTACTCTTGAAACTATTCATCATTTCATCATAATCACCTAATGCGACACCAAGATCTCTAGAATCAAAACTCAATTCACCATTGGCAATCATTGCTTCCGTCTGCCATAATCCTCCTGTTGCTGCTGAAGCTGCGATACAAATTGCTCCAACAAAAATCATAATTCCCGATGCGATCAAACATCCTTTTACAAATTTTCCCATTTTTATTTCCCCCTTTTTCTGGAAAATGGTTTTCTACACAGATTCACAAATCCACGTATCATTGGTGGAATGAGTTTAACAATAATCCATAAACCAAGTACAGTTGCTAACATACCACCGCCGCTTAATAAAAGTCCTACACCTAACAATCCTACCGCAGCCGCTGGTGCAACAAACAATTTGATAATACCAACAATAAAGGTAAATACCCCTGCAATTACCAATGCTGTACCAACAACTACTGCAATCACTGGAATCAATGCTACACATAAAACCGCTGTAGCCAGAATCGCAATCAGTGCTACTAGAATTCCAAATACAGTACCTATAATCGGCATCCAGATTGGACTTAACAATACGGCAATCAGCACATATAGAATTACTTTCAATATCGGATTCTCATTTGGTCTTTGCTTGGAATAATCTTTGCTGTTTTCATTTCCGGTACCATTCTCTGAAACAGTCACTTCTTCTTTAACTGGTTCCTGCCCATTTCTATATCCGGTTTCTGTAAATTCACCCTCGATTACTTTACCACCAAGTCCAGCTTTGATTGTATCAGCCACACGTTCCGGAGTGCCAAGCGAATCAATGACTTCCTGCTCATTCTCTACACCAGCATCATTAAAATAATCTGTATAATAAGCAATTGCTTCTTCTCTTTCACTCACCGGAATTTCTGCCAGAAGTTCTTCTAATCGGCTCATAAATTCCACTCTATTCATTGTTAATTCCTCCCTCGAACATTCCCGTTATCTTCTGGGAATATTTTTTCCACTCATTCTCATATAATCGAAGCTGTACGCTTCCCCGTTCTGTTACTTTATAATATCTTCGATTTCTGCCTGCACATTCCATATCATATACTTCCAGACAATCATCCTTTTGCAATCGCCTCAGCACGGGATACAATGTTGATTCCGATAATTCAATAACTTGCCGCACTTCCTGCGTTATCTTATAGCCATATGTTCCTTCTGGCTCTTTTGATACAACAGCCAAGACAATTGCATCTAACAGCGCTGCACCCGTATTAAATACCATAGTGACACTCCTTTCTATTAAAATATAAATTTAGGGATTTTATTATACGTCATGCCTTCATCACCTAATACTTAATTTTTATATAATATTATATGACATATAATATTGTTTGTTAGACATACTATACAGCATATAATATTATATGTCAATACATTATTATAAATTTTTTAATATATACTTTTTATATGCAGCACTATGCAACCAAACGCCGGCACATTTCACGAGCCGTCTTATTGGACGAAACGACAGCACGCTTCGCGAACGGTCTCACTCGACAAAAGACAGTTCACATCGAAAAATATCATTCGCTGTAAACTGTCTTTTTGATTTACGATTAAATTCCCTATTTTTATTCTGCCACTACAATTCCATATGCGGGCAATGTAACACTACTACCATCTGCTGTTACAGAACCTGCAATAGCCAATAATCTTGCCTTTACTGCATCGGCATCAATACCATGTCCATTGACTGTTACCGCAGATACATCTACAGTTACTTCTTCTGGAGACATATTATAGATAAGAAGAAGTTCTTTTTCTTCATACGTCTTACGAAGTATACAAATTTGTTCACTGGACTGATCTGCCAAAAATTCTACAGTTCCCCTTGCAATAGCTGGAAACGCATTTCTGATATGAATTACTTGCTTATAATAAGAATAAATAGAGTCCGCATCATTCTGCTGTGTTTCTAAGCTGCCATACGTCATCTCCATTTCTTCCATTGCTTCTGGTCCATCACACATACCTTCTGCTTCTGCATCACTGCTCCACTGCATTGGAGCGCGCTTATTTTCATCAATGCCATGTCCCTTCATACCAAGTTCTTCACCATAATAGAGGAACGCATTTCCATTCATGAAAAGATTCAGCGCACTACTCATTTTCGCCTGCGCCATACCATAGTCACCCCAGTAATAGCCGGCACTTCTTCCCATATCATGGTTCGTATAGAATGGGGCATCAATGTAATTTGCATTATGCGGCGCAAAAGTTTCTTCTAAGGATGCAACTACTTTACCATAGGTAGAAGCATTTTCTCCCATTGCACCTTTTACAGCACTTGTAATCAGTCCATCCTGATCAGCAAAACGGAAGTTAAAGAAACTATCGATACCACTTTCATAATATTGCTTATAAGTACTAATAGAAACCCATGCTTCCCCAACAAGATATGCGTCTTCCTTATGGGATTTTACCATGTCATTATACCATGTTAAAAAAGCGACATTTGCTTCTGTCTGATCACTGTAAAATTCTTTGACTGCATCAAGACGAAATCCTGATACCCCCATATCCAGCCAGTAATACGCAATATTTTGTAATTCTTGCCGTAAATTTTCATTGGCAAGATTTAAATCCGGCATACCACTCCAGAATCTTCCTTCATAATACCATTCTGTACCCGGAACTTCATAATAACAATCTGATATTTTTTCCTTTGTAAAATTGTAATATCCCAAAGATGGACATTCCGTCTCATTCAGCTCGCCATTCTCCTGCAAATATTTACATGCATCCAAGAACCACGGATGTTCAGAGGAAGTATGGTTTAACACCATATCAATAATCACATTGATACCTCTTGCATCACATTCTGTAATAAACTGTTTAAAATCATCTAAAGTTCCATATGCCGGATCAATTGCATAATAATCTGTCACATCATATTTATGATAGGTCGGTGATGGCATAATCGGCATCAGCCAGATACCATTACACCCTAAGTCTGTATTCGTTGTATCATTTCCATCATTAATATAATCCAGTTTGGATGTCAGTCCACTAAAATCTCCGATACCATCCCCATCACTGTCACAATAGGAATAGACGAACACTTCATAAAAGGTTCTATATTTATCATCCAATACCTGCACTGGCAATGCATTGATTTCCTTTGCTGCTTCACTCAAGATCTGAAGTTTTGCAGCTTCTTGTCCATTATCCGCATCTTCTGCACTCACAGTTTCTTCTGTGTTCTCAGTACCTTCTTCCGTTGTCTGCTCATCGGTCTCTAGTGCAGTTTCTTCTGTCTGTTTCCCATTGCCGCCGCATCCGCACAAAGAAATACATAGAACAGCTATCAGCATATATGCAATTATCTTTTTCATGCCTTTTTCTCCTTTTTTGTTTTTCTTCGTCTATATAACACTGCCCACTTTTTTAATCGTCTCTTCTGGTCCTTGGAAAGCATAGCCGGGTGATAACGCCATTTCCAGTTTTTCCCAATGGTAGCTGGAAAATTCATTCTTGTCTCATTGCCTAGTCCTAAAATATCCTGCATCTGAAAAATAACTACATCAGCAATACTTGCATAACCAAGCCGAATAATTGCATTTGGAATCTCGGCTTTTGTCCTAATGCCAAGATACTCGTATAAAAATTTGAGTTCTTCCTCTTTTTTGTCACCAAAATAGCCTGCCAATGTCTCATTATCATGCGTACCGCCATATACTACCATACGTGAATCTTTATAATTGTGTGGCAGATATTCATGTGCTGTATTACCATCAAATGCAAACAAGAGAATCTTCATACCAAGCCATCATGTTTTCTGAATGAGCTTTTTCACACCCGGTACCTCAACACCTAAATCTTCTGCTATAATCTTACTCTCACCCAATGCTGATGTAATGGCATCTGTCAATTTTTTGCCTGGACCTTTATTCCACTTTCCATTTTTTCCATTATGCTCCTGGGCTGGGATACTATAATATTGTACAACACCAATAAAATGGTCAATTCGGATGATATCATACATCTGGGCATTTGCGCGAATTCTATCCTTCCACCACGAAAACTCCGTTTTCTCCATAGCCTTCCAATTATATAATGGATTGCCCCACTTTTGCCCCTCATCTGAGAAAGCATCTGGCGGGCATCCTGCTACTTCTGTTGGTGTACCATCTTTTCCTAACAAAAATAACTCTTTCTTCGCCCATACGTCAGCACTGTCTAGAGCAAGGTAAAGCGGAATATCTCCAATAATCTCTATTTTTTTCTCTCTTGCATATGTATGAAGTTTATGCCACTGCTCAAAAAATTTATACTGACAAAACTTCCAGAATCCAATATCCTCTATCAGCATAGCTTGATAGTGTTGTATTGCCTTTGGCTGTCTATCTCTAATATCAGCATCCCATGCACCCCATTCTCTGCCACCAAAATATCCTTTGAGTGCCATATAAAGTGCATAGTCCTCCAACCAATTCTGCTTTTCTTCGCAAAAGGTTTGAAATGCTACATCTTCTCTGTCAAACCTATCAAACGCTTTTCTCAATACAGTAAAACGATGTTCATACAGCGCACCATAATCTACTTCCGACGAGTTATCTCCCCAATGAATATCCCTTACCTCACCAGGCTCTAATAAATGCTCCTCTATTAATATATCCAAATCAATGTAATATGGACTGCCTGCAAAAGCCGAAAATGACTGATACGGACTATCTCCAATACTCGTTGGTCCAAGTGGGAGTACCTGCCAGTAACGCTGTTTTAATTTTGCTAATGTATCTACAAATTCATAAGCATCCTTACCAAACGTGCCAATTCCATATGGTGATGGCAAACTCGACACTGCTAGTAATATACCTGCACCTCTTTTGAATTTCTTTGTTTTCAATTTTATTTCCTATTCCTTTCCGTCTTTTTTCGTTAAGTTTCGTTTCATAATTTTAGAGTATACTTTTCACAAATTATTGTCAATATACTTGAAAACAAACACCAAAATACTTATACTAAGAAAGTAGTCTACTCATTTAGACAGAAAAAAGTAAAGGCAGGAATACTATGGCAACAATTAAAGATATTGCGGACCGCCTCGGCATCGCTGTCAGCACGGTATCAAAAGGCTTAAATGGCGCCAACGATATTAGTGAAGATTTACGACAGCTTGTACTGGATACAGCCGTTGAAATGGGATATACAACAAAAAAAATGCGCAAAGTAGAACATCGTAAACTTTGCGTTTTTATAGAAAATATGGATTATGATACAAATGAACAATTTGGTTATGACGTTATTCTCGGCTTTAAACAAGCAGCAATTCAGGAAAAATGGGATGTTGATGTCGTTTCTATTACTCCAGAACTACAAATAGCAGAACGCTATAGTACCTATATGCTTAAAAACGGATATACTGGTGCTTTCCTGATTGGTATAGCGTTAGGTGACGAATGGATGGAGCAAATCGCAACAACGACAATTCCAACTGTCTTGTTCGATAACCATGTTCCCAAAAATCTCAATGTTGGCTATGTAGGTACCGATAATTATGAAGGCATTGACCTTGCCATTGATTATTTATCTGATTTAGGGCATACAAAGATTGCTTTACTAAATGGCTCCGATGGTTCTCTTGTATCAGAACAACGTCTGGACGCTTACATGGAAAGTATGCATAATCACGGACTTCCTGTTGATGAGAATTTAACTGCATTTGGGTTTTATGTTGCAGACTGTGCAAAGTACTATGTGCCAGACTTCCTCGACAGAGGTGCAACTGCCATTCTATGTTCCAGTGATTTGATCGCACAAGGCGCAATTGCCGAATGTCAGAAAAGGGGACTTTTAGTTCCTGAAGATATCAGTGTGATTGGTTTTGATGATTTGCCAGTCGCAGCAAGAATGACACCACCCCTGACAACCATCCGTCAAGATAGATGCGAACTTGGTAAAAGCGCATATCATACGCTTTCTTGTTTGGTCCGTCATGTTAGCATCAGCAAAACTTTAATGCGTGCACAATTAATTCGTAGGAATTCTACCGGTATCTGTACACGCTAGCAACCATTGGAATAAAAATTTTGTAGAAATAACATTTTTTGCTTGCTAAAGTACATCCACTGTGCTATAATCATTTTCAGCGGTTGTCTAACAGCCGTTTATAGGGGAATCATACAGCGGCAGTATTGCGGTCTCCAAAACCGTTCACGGGGGTTCGAATCCCTCTTCCCCTGCTAAAAAGGCTTAAAATCAAAAGTTTGATTTTAAGCCTTTTTTCATACTCAATATTCTGTATGGTCTCTTTCTTGTCACTAAATCAAATCAATAGCTTCCTGCACAGACTTCACACCAATTAACTTCATACCATCTATGCCCTTCATTCCATCTTTACAGATTTCTGGTAAAATACACGTTGTAAATCCAAGTTTCTTCGCTTCTAACACTCGCTGCTCTGCCATGCTGACTGCACGCACTTCACCACTTAAGCCTACTTCTCCAAACACAACTGTTTTCTCGTCAACAGCTCTGTTTTTATAGCTGGAAGCAATTGCCATCACCATCCCCAAATCCAATGCAGGTTCATTGATTTTCATACCACCCGCAATATTTACATATGCATCACAACCAGACATCTGAATACCTACTCTTTTCTCAAGAACTGCCATCAAAAGATTGACTCTGTTAAAGTCCGTCCCTGTTGTCTGTCGCCTTGGAATCCCAAAATTGCTCTGGCACACAAGTGCCTGTATCTCAATCAAAATCGGTCTTGTTCCTTCCATTGAACAGACTACCACAGAACCACTTGCACCTTCTGGTTTCCCATTCAACATAAATTCGGAAGGATTTTTTACTTCTACCAGGCCTTCTTTTCGCATCTCGAATACACCAATTTCATTGGTCGAACCAAAACGGTTTTTAACGCCGCGCAAAATACGATAGGAAGCATGTCTGTCACCTTCAAAGTATAGCACTGTATCCACCATATGTTCTAATACCCTCGGACCAGCTACAGTGCCTTCTTTGGTTACATGCCCTACAATAAATACAGAAACACCCAGTCCTTTGGCAATCTGCAATAGAATACCAGTAGACTCTCTTACCTGTGATACGCTGCCGGGTGCTGCTGAAACGTTCTCATCAAACATTGTCTGTATAGAGTCAATGACAACAACTTCTGGCTTAACTCTCTGAATCGTTTCTTCTATCACCAGCAAATTTGTCTCACATAATAAAAGCAGTTCATCCTGAAATTCGCCGATACGCATTGCTCTGAGTTTAATCTGTTTTAAAGATTCTTCTCCAGAAATATAAAGAACTTTTCGTTTGTCATCTGCAAGATTTTTACATACTTGTAAAAGGAGCGTGGATTTCCCAATACCTGGATCCCCGCCCACTAATGTAAGAGAGCCGGACACAATGCCACCACCCAGCACTCTGTCCAGTTCTTCTATATGTGTTACAATTTTATCTTCATCTTGCATCATAATGGATGAGAGACTGGAAGGTTCTGACTGTTTGGTACCCCCTACCATCTGCACATTTCTGCCTACGGAAGGTTTCGCAGTACGAACTGTTTCTTCCACAAAAGTATTCCATTCTTTACAACCTGGACATTGTCCCATCCATTTAGAAGATTCATGACCGCATTTCTGACAAAAAAATACGGTCGTCATTTTTGCTTTTGCCATACTGCTTATTTCACTACTTTCACGTTCACTTCGCCAGCATCTGCAAGTTCTACACTCATATTCAGCTTACCGCCGAGATTTGTACTCATCTTACCTACACTTTTGCCATTTACAAACACTTCATATTCTGTTTCATCCTGAAGTCCGACTGTAATCTGGGCATCCTCTGCACCTTCTACTTCAAACTGTACTCCGTCACCAGTTTCTTCAAAATGTGTTACACTTGTTCCTGGAACAGATTCATATACAAACATACCATTTTTTTCTAATTTGGTCATTGTGCTGTATGTTTTTACCTTATACAAATCTCCTGCATGTTCGAAATCCTCTACTTTTGCTTTCTGTGCTAATGTGTGATTACCGAAACTGATTGTTCCATCACTTTCTGTACGAAGTAACTGTTCTACTACTGCCATTTTTCTGTCCTCCTAAGGTATATTCTAATACTATTGCCGCACTACTTTATCATTCTACCGTATGCTTTTCTTCTGCTTATATTATACCATATCTGCCTGTCTATCTGCCACTGTAAAAACAACTTTTTTGTTCTTGATACCAGCGGTTACTTTATCCGAAGGCTGCACATGCTTCATTAGAATCTCTTCTGCTAATGCGTCCTCGATAACAGTCTGAATCGCACGTTTCATTGGACGCGCACCCATCTTCAAATCTGCATGTTTCTCCACGAGATATTCCTTTAATGCAGGGGTAATTGTCAATTTGATATCCATCTGTTCCTTACAACGTTTTGTTAAATCTCCTGCCAAGAGTGTCACAATCTGTTTCATATCATCTTTGTTCAATGGATGGAATACCATAATCTCGTCAATACGATTGATAAACTCTGGTTTAAAAAGTTTCTTCACTTCTTCCATTACACCAGATTTCATCTTCTCATAGTCTTTTTTCTCATCCTGTTCTGCCGCAAATCCCAGATTCTTTGGATCAATAATTCTCTGTGCACCTGCATTGGATGTCATAATGAGAATCGTATTTTTGAAGCTGACTTTGCGTCCCTTAGAATCGGTAATATGCCCATCATCCAATACCTGAAGAAGAATGTTAAATACATCCGGATGTGCTTTTTCAATCTCATCAAATAATACAACAGAATATGGATTGCGTCTGATTTTCTCTGACAGTTGTCCGCCTTCATCAAATCCAACATATCCTGGTGGCGAACCTATCATCTTAGATACAGAATGGGATTCCATATACTCAGACATATCTACACGGATTAGCGCATTTTCACTGCCAAACATTGCTTCCGCCAATGCCTTACTAAGCTCCGTTTTACCAACACCAGTCGGTCCTAAAAACAAAAAAGACCCTATTGGACGCTTTGGATCCTGTAATCCAACCCGTCCTCTTCTCATTGCTTTTGCAACTGCCGTCACAGCTTCCTTTTGCCCCACAACACGTTTGTGTAAAATACTTTCCAATTTCAGAAGCCGTTCACTCTCTTTTTCTGCTAATTTCTTCACAGGAATCTTGGTCCATGCCGCCACTGTCTCTGCAATCTCATTTTCCCCAATTGCCAATTCTCTGGCATCCTGCTCTCTCTCTATCCGCTTCTTAGCACGTTCCAATTTGGTAATCAGCTTATCCTGCTCACGCTTTGCTTCACCTGCCTGCGCATAAAGTTCTAAACGAATATTCATCTCTATCTGTGCATCTAATTCTTTTATCTGCTCTTCTATCTTCTTAATTGAATCAGGCACTTTCATCTCACGCAAACGTATTGCTGCTGCCGTCTCATCTATCAAATCAATTGCTTTATCCGGTAAATTTCTGTCATTGATATAGCGCGCAGACAATCTAACCGCAGATTCAATTGCTTCTGGCAAAATTTTTACCTTATGATGTTCTTCATACTTCGGACAGATGCCTGTTAAGATACAGATAGCTTCTGTTTCTGTCGGCTCTTCCACCGATACAGTCTGAAAACGTCTCTCCAACGCTGCGTCCTTCTCTATATGCTTGCGATACTCAGAAATTGTTGTCGCACCAATCAGCTGAATCTCCCCTCTGGCAAGAGAAGGCTTTAAAATATTAGAGGCATCTATAGCTCCCTCTGCTCCACCAGCACCAATAATGGTATGAATCTCGTCCAGAAAAAGAATGACATTCCCATCATCAATCACTTCTTTGATTACTTTTTTAATTCTTTCTTCAAATTCACCTCGATACTTGCTGCCTGCTACCATACCGGATAAATCTAACGTCACAACCCTTTTGCCTTTGACTGTATCAGGTACATTGTCATCTATAATGCGAAGTGCAAGACCCTCAACAATGGCAGTTTTTCCTACTCCAGGTTCTCCAACAAGACACGGATTGTTCTTTGTTCTACGGCTGAGTATCTGAATCACTCTCTGAATCTCATCTTCTCTTCCGATGACTGGATCGAGTTTTCCTTCCTTAGCCAGCTTTGTCAAATCACGACTGTATTGATTGAGTGTCACAGTACCTTCTTCTTTTTTCTTACGTGCTTTCGCACCCAAATCTTCCTTATACAGACCTCCATCTTCCCCCATTGCAATCAAAGTTTCTACATAAATCTTCTGCAATGGAATCGTCATAGTATTTAATAATCTCGCCGCTACGTTATCTCCTTCTTTAACTATAGCTAACAGAATATGCTCTGTTCCAGTATCTCCTGAACGAAAACGCTCTGCCTGTCTATGACTTTCTTCCAAAATTTTTTCTGCACGCGGAGAATATCCGTCTCTTTCCTTTACTGCAAGCAAATTTCCTGGTGCAATCAAATCTTTGATCATCTCAATAACTTTCAGTTCATCAACACCATTTTCCATTAATACTCTTGCTGCTACACCAGTCCTCTCCCGCAAAAGTCCTATGAGTAAATGCTCTGTTCCTACATAATTCTGTCGCAATTCTTTGGCTGCTCGTTCTGCCAAAAGAAGTGCTGTTCTTGCTTTTTCTGTAAAATGTGGCATTATCCCAGCCCTCCATACTCTTTATATATTTCATCAATGCATGCATATACTTCTTCTTTGGAAATGTTTTTGCAATGTGCCTTAGCAAGTACCACACGCAACTCTCGCTGCATTTCTTCCATTGCCCTGATTTTATCAATATCCACAGCAATCACAGCACCTCGCCGCCTGTCTACTTTGACAAAGCCATCCTGTTTTAATACCGTATAAGCCTTATTGACCGTATGCATATTAATACCTATCGTATCTGCCAATTGTCTAACAGATGGCAACGGCTCTCCTTCTCTATATTGTGAGGTCGCAATGCCCATAACAATCTGCTTATATAGCTGCATATACAATGCTTCTTCACTATTAAAATCGATTTCTATTATCATCAAGGCAAATCATCTCCTTTTCCTTGTGTGTTACATATAATATAACAATATGCACATACATTGTCAACAAGAAGCAAAGAGGCATCTACAGCCGCATGGTTGCAGATACCTCATTTTTTCTTTTGTATTAATCGATATAATCCTCGTCACTCATATTCAGGAATTCAAATTCAAAATCTTCATCTTCTGCGTCGTCATATGCCATCTGTCTTGCTGGCTTTGTTGCTGGACGCTGCGTCTGTCTTGCTTCTGGTCTTGGCTGTGCGCCTGTTGGTCTGCTCTGACCATTCGCTGGTCTTGCCTGACCATTTGCCGGTCTTGCCTGACCATTTGCCGGTCTTGCCTGACCATTCGCTGGTCTGCTCTGACCATTCGCTGGTCTGCTCTGACCATTTGCTGGTCTGCTCTGACCATTCACTGGTCTTGCCTGACTATTCGCTGGTCTTGCCTGACTATTCGCTGGTCTTGCCTGACTATTCGCTGGTCTTACCTGTTGCCTTGGTGCCGACTCTCTTACTGGCGCCGCCTGTTGTCTTCTGACAGGTCTACGATACTGTTCCTCCTCGATTTCCTCCTCATCTACATCATCATCCATGTCATCTTCCATGTCGTCATCAAAATCATCTCTTCCGAGGAAGTTTTTCGGTTTCCATGCACGGCTATTGACTCTGCCTTCTTCATAGCCTTCATAATACTCATCATCATCTTCTTCGTCATCATATTCGTAATCCATCTGATAATCCCGAAGCTGCAATGCAAGATAAACAATAACACCAATCAAAATTACAATAATCGCAGCAAGTACAATTGTAAGTACTGTATTGCCTTTTCCACCTTCTGCCTCAATTTCTTCTGCAGACATTGGCGTCAACGCATTCACTCTCTCATAAACATTGCTTTCTGCATCATATAAGTACCACTGCTCTATACCGCTTTTTGTCTTTGTATAAATAATATAATATCTTTCTGATTCCCAGCTTTTTACTACTTCCGCACCCAAATCCAAAGATTCTAAGTCTGCACCTTCTGGAAGTTTTCTTGTGGCAATTACATTAGAAACATCAGTATAATTACCTGCTTCTACCGAAGTATCTGGCTGCTGTGTTACTTCGGTACCTTCTTCCACACCAGGGTCAGATACCGTTTCCTCTTCATTGCCGCCTTCTACTGCTACCGCGGCACTGGCTTCTATCAAATCAGAACGTATATATCCACTTACTTCTTCGCTTTCTATTTGATACCATGTTTTACCATCTGCACCTGTTGTCTCACCTGTAATTGTTACAACAGCATCTTTTCTAAGCGTACCAGCAAGTGCATCTGTTGTGGAAGCACCTTTACGTACATTGACACTATTTTTCGTAATCAGACCAGAAGTCATATCGGAAGCTACTACTTCACTTGATGTTACCGTTGGCTCCTGTGTAGAAGAACTACCTGCTGATGGAACATCACCCGATACAGATACAAGATCAGAACGGATAAATCCTGTTGTATTGCCTTCTACTGTAACCTGATACCAGATTCCATCTGTTGCAGTAACCGATTTTAAAACAGGAAGTTTTGTTCCTTTTGTTGTACTGCCTACTGCCTCACTGCTTGTACTTGCTTCACTTCGTATCTTTGCACTTTCTGCTTTTACTGTAGCTGTTGCCTCAGCACGTGCTACAATCAAGTTCCCCTCATACATGAAAGCTGTTACTGCCAATACCGCCACGGCAACCCATAACTTCCACTTTTTCACTAAGTTCATCTTACGTCCTCCATTACACTAACGCCATCTTATCACTATATTGACTCTGCCACTACTCTGCTTCAAATATAGCTTTACCGATATCGTTTCTCATGTATTTATTGTCAAATTCTACCCATTTTGTCGCTTCATATGCATTGGCTCTGGCCTCTTTCAAATTGGCACCCTTAGCTGTAATTCCAAGTACACGTCCGCCATTTGTCACAATGCCTGCATCCGTCTGCTTCGTACCTGCATGGAAGCAGTAATATCCCTCGTTATCCGCAAAGTTCTCAAGACCTTTGATCACAAATCCTTTTTCATACTGCACTGGATAGCCCTCTGAAGCAAGTACAACACATACTGCTGCATTATCTTCAAATTGTAAATCAATTGTATCTAATGTACCATCGATACAAGCATTCATAACTTCTATAATATCATTTTTCATTCTAGGCAATACTACCTGTGCCTCTGGATCACCGAATCTTGCATTGTATTCCAATACTCTTGGTCCCTTTTCTGTCAGCATCAGTCCAAAGAAAATAATACCTTTGAATGGTCTGCCTTCGGCTGCCATAGCATCTACTGTTGCCTGATAGATATGTTCCTTACAGAACGCATCTACTTCTTCTGTATAGAAAGGACTTGGCGAAAATGTTCCCATACCACCAGTATTTAGTCCTTCATCCCCATCCTTCGCACGCTTATGATCTTGTGCTGAAGTCATTGTTTTAATTGTCTTTCCATCTACATAAGATAGAACAGAAACCTCACGTCCTGTCATAAATTCTTCAATCACAAGGCGGTTACCTGCACTGCCAAACTGCTTGTCAAGCATGATGGATTTTACACCCTCTTTTGCCTCTTCCAGTGTATTGCAGATTAATACGCCCTTTCCAAGTGCCAGACCATCTGCCTTCAATACAATTGGCAGGTTTGCTGTTTCTAAGTATGCAATCGCATCATCCGCATTATCAAAATTTTCATATGCTGCTGTTGGAATGTTATATTTCTTCATCAAATCTTTAGAAAAGGCTTTACTCCCCTCAAGAATTGCTGCGTTTTTCTTTGGTCCAAACGCACGAAGCCCTGCATTTTCCAGCTCATCAATCAGACCACCAACCAGTGGGTCATCCATACCTACAATGGTCAGGTCGATTTCTTTTTCTTTTGCAAATGCTACAATTTTATCAAACTCCATTGCACCGATTGGAACGCATTCCGCAATGAGTCCAATTCCTGCATTACCCGGCGCACAATATATTTTGTCTACGTGGCTGCTCTTTGCAACACTTGTTGCAATCGCATGTTCTCTGCCGCCACTTCCTACGATTAATACTTTCATAGTCTGACTCCTTTGTTCTATTTCATTATAACTACTTTCCCGTCCAAAACGTTTACTTTATCATTCGCTATCAAATCAATGACACGTGGCAAAATTACCCATTCAGCCTGTTCCATCACACGCTGTTGCAGTTCTTTTGGCGTATCTCCATCTTCTACGGAAACAGCTTTTTGCATAATAATAAGCCCCGTATCTGTTCCTTCATCAACAAAATGTACGGTTGCACCTGTGATCTTAACACCACGTTCTAATGCTTTCTCATGTACTTTTAGTCCATAATAGCCAACACCACAGAAGGATGGAATCAGTGATGGATGAATATTGATAATTTTATATGGATATTTCTGTACCATTTTTTCTGGAATTGCTACCAAAAATCCTGCCAGCACTACCAAATCCGGTGCAAAAGAATCCACTGTTTCAAGCAATGCATCATTGAATAAGCTTCTATCTGCATAATCCTTAGGCGATACACAAACTGCCTTTATATTATGATTTTTCGCTCTTTCAAGTGCATACGCATTCGCATTATTGCTGATTACCCCGACAATTTCCGTATTGGTAATCTGCTTATTTTCTACTGCATCAATAATTGCCTGCAGGTTTGTGCCACCACCAGAAACACATACTAAAATTTTTAGCATAATGTAACTCCTTTTTCTCCTGCTTCTGTATAGCCTACAACATATGGTGTATCTCCGGCTGCTTTGATTGCTTCCATAGTTTTGTCCTTGTCTGCTGGGTCTACTGCAACAATCATACCAAGTCCCATATTATATGTGTTATACATCATTTCTTCTGCAATATTGCCTGTTTTCTGAAGCAATTTGAAAATAGCTGGTACTTCATAGCTATCTTTCTTCACAACAGCATGAATACCTTCTGGAAGCATTCTTGGAATGTTCTCATAGAAGCCACCACCTGTAATATGGCTACACGCTTTTACTGTTACACCTGCTTCTTTGATAGACTTGAGTGCTTTTACATAAATTCTTGTTGGAGCAATCAACGCCTCTCCAAGTGTTGTTCCAAGTTCATCATAATATGTATCAAGACTTTCTTTTGTCATCTCGAATACTTTACGTACAAGAGAAAATCCATTGCTATGTACCCCTGAGGATGCAATACCAATCAGTACATCTCCGTCTTTTAAATCTTTTCCTGTAATTAAATCTTTTTGGTCTACAACACCTACAGCAAAACCAGCCAAATCGTATTCATCCTCTGGCATAAGACCAGGATGCTCTGCTGTTTCACCACCAATTAACGCTGCTCCAGACTGGATACATCCTTCTGCAACACCTTTTACGATAGTTGCAATTTTCTCAGGATAGTTCTTACCACATGCAATGTAATCTAAGAAAAATAACGGTTCACCGCCTGCACATGCAATATCATTTACACACATAGCAACACAGTCGATACCGATTGTATCATGCTTGTCCATTAAAAAAGCAAGTTTTACTTTGGTACCACATCCGTCTGTACCAGATACTAAAGTAGGATTTTCCATATTTTTTATTTTCTCAAGAGAAAATGCACCTGAAAATCCACCAAGACCGCCTAATACTTCTGGTCTCATAGTTGCTTTTACGTGTTCTTTCATTAATTCTACTGATTTGTAACCAGCTTCAATATCTACACCAGATTTCTTGTAATCCATTTTAAAATTCCTTTCTTTATCTCATGTTTATATTAATAGTTTTTGTATCCAACTTCTTGAAGTCGTGCATCCTTTGCCACTACCTGATCTTTTAACTTTGCAGAATACGCTTTCAATTTGTCCAAAAGCTGAGCATCTGAAGTTGCAAGAATTTTAGCTGCCAAAAGTCCAGCATTGGCACCTCCATTGATGGCCACTGTTGCCACAGGAATACCAGATGGCATCTGTACGATAGAATAAAGAGAATCTCTGCCACCAAGTGATGTTGTATGCATTGGAATACCGATGACTGGCATCGGGAAGATTGCTGCACACATACCTGGAAGATGCGCTGCCATGCCTGCACCTGCAATAATAACTTTGAAGCCTTTCTCCTCTGCTGTTTTTGCATATTCAAAAAATACATCCGGCTCTCTGTGAGCGGAAATAATTTTCATCTCATATGAAATTCCAAGTTCTTCTAAAATATCTGCTGCTTTTGACATAACAGGCATATCTGAATCGCTGCCCATTACAATTCCTACTGTTGCCATAATTTCCTCCATTCCGAAGCGTTTACGCTCGTACTTATAGTCACATTCTGTCATTAGTGTACTAAAATTTTTAGTTACGTGCAATACAGTTTTGCAGGTTTTATAAAATAAATTGTCGATAACATCACTCTCAATTCATTTCAAATGGTTTATTCAATTCCTCGCAGCCCGCCAACACAAATCGGCCATTTTCAATAATTGGTATTCTAGTACCATCCCCTTGTATTGCACAAAGTTCCCCGAGTTCATCATAGGGAATGGTAATATCTGTGTGACAGTTGAAGTATGCTTTTGACATATCTTCATTGCGTTTCAAAGAACAAGTATTGTCTTTTGCCACAATCTCTTTGCCATCTGGATTGTAAACACGAACTTCCTCAGAATGTGAATAACAAGTATCCCCCAGTGCAAAATGAGGTCCCATTTTTTCTGCAATTAAAATCGGAAGTTTGTCGGCAATATCGTAACGTTTGGACACAACATATGCGGTTGTATTTGTGCCAATCGCAAATTCACCGAGCGGCAATGTATCATGATGATATAAAATATTATCTTTAATATATTTCTTGCCATCTGCATCATTTTCAAAATTGCTACAACTGTAATCGGTCACCATACCGTCCTGCAGTACAATTTTTAAATCACGATATTCGAGTTCATTTAAAAATACTTTGCTGACATAAAGTGTACCATTTGTTCCTTCTAGTACCGGCGAAGTAAATACTTCACCAACTGGAATGTTAACATCAGCGACACAGTTTTCAAAAATTGTTTCTTTTTCCGGATTTGCAAGATGGTAAAGCGCAACCGTTAAATCTGTGCAGTTACTGCCACATCCTTTTATATGCACTTTTTCAGCTTTGTCGAGAGTATCAATTATTGTCTGCTGAATATTCTGATACAATTTATAATCCAATGTATTAATACGGATGACTTCATCAAAAATCTCTTCGTAATTATCACCAATTTCTGGTACTGGAAAGGCTATAATTGTAAAACTTCTTTCTTCCCCTTTGATATATTCATTTACCAACTGTCCAGAGGCAGAAGCATATGCAACAGACAATTTCTGCTGTTCTTGCGTTAACGTATACGCTTCTGTTTTGCTCTGGGGCGCAAATGGTGTTTCACCAAAAACATCCAGACAAGCAGGTCCTGCATGTACATAAGCAAGTTCTTTGTATTGTTCATACGCTGCTTTTAGTACTTCTAATCTGCGATTCATAAACATTTTATCAAAATAAAGAGCTTCATCCTCCTTATGGTCATATTGATACTGTTTATTTGGAATGGCGCCAAAATAACCAATCAGATGTGTGCCTCTTCTATGAAATAAACTTGGTGCTGCACGATAAATCGTTGGCTGCAATCCCATATGTGCAAAGTTATCAATTGCTCTTTTCATCATACGTTCAAATCCAAGTGTATATCGAATGTTAACTACTTTTTTCTTGGACAAATCTTTGCCCCCTACAACAAATCCGATACGGTAGCCTTCTGTAAAAGTATCCGCCATCAGCGCAAGTTTTTCTTCTGAAAGACTCCAGATGTGTTTTGCAGTACGCAGCTCATTTTCTGTAATATATTCTCCAAAATAGTAAAGATAACGTAAATCTTCCCCTTTGCTTTCTTTGATAATAGCTGTAGCAAAATCTGCCGTTGGGTCAAGCTGTTCCCTTACTCGTTCTTCAATCTGTGTCTCAGAATAATCACTGACAAACCAGTAAATAATCTGTTGTAATTCCTGAAATTCAGGCTGCTTTCCCGTCTCCTCATAGGCAGATGTAAATGCCTGGTACACCTCTAAAAACAGTTCTATACGAATCAGCATATCTTCCTTCTTCTGCTCATATGCGTATACAATCAGACTGCGCATTTCTGTATATAGAAAAGATAATAGTCTTCCATAGTCTTCTCCAAAAACCGCAACTGCATATGCTGGATTCGCATAACTTTTCTCATACTGCTTGGGTAAAATATCTTCGTACAATTTATGGTTATGTTCCTTTAATTCTTCCAGTTCTGCCGTCCGCATACTACCATCTGCCACCCATGTATATTCCTCCATGAGCATACAAATAAATTCTGCAACACGTTTAAAATACATATGATAGTTTTCTGGCAGCTGTACCGATACATTTTCATCGGCCAAACTATTTATATTTATTTCTGCTATTTCTTTGATTCTGTCTTCTGAAAGCTCATAACGTTCTTCTATAAACGCCGTGTCCATTTTGTTATCCTGCATCATAATTCCTGCCTTTCTATTATAAAATTCCTAACAAAAGCAACGCCACATCTCCCGCTAGTACTAGGAAATTGCATGTCATTCCTATGTACGCAAACAGATAATATTTATCTTCTTCCATCCGCGCCATCACACCAAGTATCATCCCTGTCAATGCAAAGATACACGATAATAATCCTGCAATGCCATATCTCGCACTTGCTACCCCTTTTGCCAGAAATGTAAAATGTAACGCCAGTATAATGGTGACCAGCCCAAGTATTCCAAACACAGTTGACATCAATGACTTCTGTGAATGGGTTTTATTCG
Source organism: Lachnospiraceae bacterium (assembly GCA_017472325.1). Lineage (GTDB taxonomy): Bacteria > Bacillota > Clostridia > Lachnospirales > Lachnospiraceae > RGIG4733. The sequence goes on along the minus strand of JAFUQM010000058.1, from coordinate 55,840 downwards.
TATATATATATGATTTTCTATTTCTCATGGAATTAACAATATCCTTCCTACACTAAATGGGCATTCTTATATAAGAATGCCCATTTATGGTTAAAATAATATTTTAGACTTTCCAGACAATAATTTCGCGCCCGAAATGATAAGTAAGATGCCTGCTGCCACACCTGCAACAATAGCAATGACACCAATTGTAATGTTAAGTGCACCTGAGCCGTTCAAAGTTTTATATAACTTTTCTTCCATCTATACCCCTCCTATTTTGCACCATACTGTTCATAATAAGAATCTATCGCCGCTTTGATTGTATCATCGATATAAATATTGCCTTTATATGGCTTATTATACAAATATTCTGTTACTTCTGCCATTGATACGATTGCATTTGCATCAAAACCATACAGTTCTTTAATCTCATCAAGTGCGCTCTTGCTGCCACCTTTTCCTACTTCCATACGATTTAAAGAAACCATCAGACCTACGATTTCTACATCTGCCTGTGCCTTGATAATCGGGAATGTTTCTTCGATGGATTTACCAGATGTTGTAACATCTTCAATGATAACAACTCTATCACCATCTTTTAACTTACTTCCTAACAGAATACCTGTATCGCCGTGGTCTTTTTCCTCTTTTCTGTTAGAGCAGTATCTGATTTCTTTGCCATATAACTCACTATATGCAATCGTTGTCGCAACACTTAATGGAATTCCTTTATATGCTGGTCCAAATAAAACATCAAAATCATCACCATATGTATCATGAATTGCTTTTGCATAATATTCACCCAATTTTTTAAGCTGTGCACCTGTTACATAAGCACCTGCATTCATAAAGAAAGGGGATTTTCTTCCACTCTTTAATGTAAATTCACCAAATTTTAACACCTGGCTGTCTACCATAAATTCTATAAATTCCTGTTTGTAAGCTTCCATATTGTAATCCTCCTTGTTTTGTCGGTCTGTTATTCTTTGTAACAAACACCAGATTTTCGTACTCCTCGAAAGTCTTTCTGCCTTTCAATTCGATTTCCTGTTTCCAATGCCACAATAAAGAGATTATAATAAATACTCAATTCTGCTTGCTTTAGAAAAAGCTCCGTTTCTCTGACAGTAAGTACCCGGCGTTCCTTTTGCTCCTCTTGGATGACCTTGGTATTGATTTGCTTTGCCACATACTTCTGCAATTCTTTACCATGAAGGGATTTCCCCATTTGTGGCTCCTTTCTAGGCTGTAGCTTAGAGAAGGAAACTTCAAATATCTCATCTATACTACCATAAAGCCTTGAATTTTTCAACCATTTCAGCGTGTCGTTAGGTATATATTGAAAATACATAAACGCTATGAAAAGAGTAAATTCCCCTTCCACATGACACCGCGCAATCGCCTCATAGTATTCATTTTGAAATTTCTCTATCTGGCTCTCTATCGGAATATATTCAAACACAGGTTTCCACTTTGCAAGCATTGCTGTATGCCACAATCTAGCCATTCTGCCATTTCCATCAGCAAAAGGATGAATGAATAGACTTAATTCTGTTATTTCTTCTCAAATGAGGTTTCGATTCTAAATTACTGATAGCCAAAATACGACCAACCTTCTCTGAAATAGATGACACATACGACAATATCTCATTTGTAATTATAAAAGGTGGTGTATATTCTCCCATAAGATACCTCCAACAACTTCCGTATTATCTTACGTACTTTCTTACTCTATTATACTGTATATTCATAAAATTCAATAACCATGTATTTGAAATTAGCACCTAAAAACCCCATGCACCTGCTAATGACTCTAATGCACCTTTATATGGTTACCTTCCATTCTTTATCAAACACCTCATCCTGCTGCAAACAGGTTTTCAATAACTGTCCATGCGTTCTCATATACATCCCGCTCTACTTCTACCATCATAGAATCCACATAAATCCACCCCCACGTAAGACCATCGGCTGTTAATATCTCTACCTGCAGCCAATTCCTATCATCAGAGCCCATGAATTTGGTAATACGGTTTCCCTCTCCACTAACAATACAATAATCTGAATCTCTTGACATATCTTGATACACTACAAGACTGTTATGCAGCCAGTATGGAAATTCCGCCTGCCTTACACCATAAGGATTGGAAGCATACGGATAATAGTCCCTTCCTTCACAAATAAGCGTATCCGTTTCCTCTATCAGTGTCCAATATTCATCCACCCATCTTGTCTCTAACGGTAAATAGGTACGTCTTTTTCCATAAATCTGACCATCTCCAAAAATATAGCTGTCTCCTGCTATCCTTCCAGCTCTATCAAAGATATGTTCCGTTCTTCCTATTTCACACAAGCCTCCATCTGCATATCTATAAAAAGCTGTCACAGGATCGTCACTCATTCCATTTGCATATACTGCCAACTCATATTTTCCATCAGAAGCATTGATATCTACCAAACCTATATACTCCTGGACCATACATGCATCTACATAAATTGGAAAATCGATTCCATTAATATTTAGTGTGAGCGGAAGATCTTCCTCTTTCGCTGCCTGAAACCAAATCTCCTCTTCTATTCCATCCCCATCCAGGTCAGCATACGCAACTTTTTCTACCGGAATTTCTACAAGATAACCATTCATCGCCTCTGGCAACATTAATCTTTTCGCATACACGAGCGACTGTATTGTGTCAGAAACCATATTTTCCAAATCTGTCAGTTTCTCAAGTGGTATCTGAGCAAACTGTGGACCCGCAGCATAGCTGCCAAGTTCATATGCATCAAAAGGAAAACACAATGCATCTCCTTCTATATAAAAATTCGGCTGATAGCAAACATCATATACAACGATATCCTCATAATTCTCCCATAAACCTTCCATATTAGGAGCCAATTGTTCCGCTAAATATTGCGCCAGATAGATTCGTTCATTTTTTAAACCCGGCAGAAAATCATCTAATTCTAATACTTCACCCGTCTGCGCATCCAATACAATACCAGTATATAGACTATTGCCGTGTGCACCTCCAGAATATATGTATTCCTGTTTTAAGAGGCTGATATATCGTTCATCACTTTGTGTTACCGTATAGGCAACCTCATAACTATATGCTGGTAACGGAAAGCTTTCGTCTTCATACATTTGGTTTCCCCGATAGAGTTCATCTGCATCCCAATAATAAAAACTTTTTTGTTCTGTAAAAATTTCTTTTTCATATTCGATGAAATATCTTACAGATTCTTCCGCTTCTGCATGTTGCATCTCTATCTCTGGCATTTGAAATTTGTAGGTTAACAACTCAGTTTGTCCAAATATAGAATCAAATTCTGTTCCTTCCTCAGTATATCCTTCTATGACAACCTTCTCCTCTTGCAATACACTCTCTTCCAATGAATTTTCTTGCAATGCCCTTTCTTCCAATGCTGTCTTTTCCGTATCTACCTCTTGTATTGCTACTTCCCGCGTTTGCCCACAGCCTGCTAACATTAGGCAAAGTATACATACAATCATTTGCTTTTTCTTCATAACATTTTCCTCTCATGATACCTTTTTAAAGTCAAATTATCTTCCGATAATATCTTCTCTCACAAAACACATCTTCCAAGAAGCAACAGATACGAAAGAAGGATTGCCAAAATGTCAATCGCTTAACGTAATTACCTTAATGATATTATACATTCAGCTTCATATCTCCGTCCTGAATCCATTTTTTCTTACGCATAAACTCAGAAACACCCAGTGCAATAAGCGCTGGCAACACAAAATGCATCGCTATGATTTCTATTAAAACAACTACTGGTGAAACACCTTCTGCCACCATCGTCTGATAGGTTGTAATCTGTCCTACCAGACCTGCCGTTCCCATACCAGAACCCGTTGCGTTGTTCGTCATCTTCAGTACCATAGTCGAAACAGGACCTAAAATAGCACTTGCCACAATTGCTGGGAGCCAGATAATTGGCTTTTTCACAATATTACCAATCTGCAGCATACTTGTGCCAAGTCCTTGTGCAAGCAACCCATTCACTTTATTTTCACGATAGCTTGCAACTGCAAAGCCAACCATATTCGCACAACATCCAACTGTTGCCGCACCTGCTGCAATACCAGAAAGATTTAAAATAATTCCAAGCGCTGCAGAACTAATAGGCAGTGTCAGAATAATCCCCATTAAAACAGATACAATAATTCCCATGAGAAATGGAGCCTGTTCCGTACCCCAGTTAATAACTGTACCAAGCCATGTCATAAACGCAGAAATTGGCGGTCCAAAAATCAGACCAACTGTTGCACCTGATACAATACACGTAAGAGGCGTAATCAAAATATCCACTTTTGTCTTACCAGATACAAGACGTCCTACATAGATACCAACAAGGGCTGCAACAAACGCACCTAGTGGTTCTCCTGGACCAGCAAACACCGTAGCGCCATCAATAAGGACAGTACCTGCAATAATTTTACTAGCAAAGGCACCTGTCATGCCGGTCACGGCTGCTGACAATACAACAAGTGGACTTTCTTTAAATTTCACTGCAACGCCGCAGCCAATTCCAGCTCCGGTCACAGCCGCTGCCATTTTACCCATCATAAATACATATTCACCCACTGCACCTGGAATCAGATTGCCTATCTGTTGAATTATCGTACCAATAATGAGTGTTGCAAAAAGACCAGATGCCATACCACTCAAACCATCAATAAAAATTTCTTTTAATATACTTTTTACTTTTTTCATTGTATACTCTCCTCATATAACCGCTTTATTACTGTCTTTACAACTGTCTTGTCAGTTAAGTGCAAGAGTAGCACACTTTGCTCAATTAATCAAGTATCCTTTTTCCTGTAAGCACTTTTCCACTTCTTCTAATATCTGCTCTGAATCTGCTTCTATTGTATGATAATGTACACCATCTGTTAAATTGTTTAATGGCTTTGTGTCATTTTCTTCCACCTGCTTCACAAATATATCAGCATCTCTTCTACTATTGATAATCAAATCCACTGCAATTTGTCCATAAATTGGATGCTCTACTACGACATCACGCACCTGACCTCCACAGTCTGCAATTGTATACAACTCATCCTTTATCTGTTCATCGGTATGCTTTACTTTTACAATCTTTTTTAATTTGGTATCACGCTTTTCATTTGCCAAAAGCACATATCCTCTGTTAGTAGACAAAATATTTCTATTCACTGCACGCAGCAAAGCAATATCCTGCACAATAATTTGTCTGCTCACACCCAATTGTGCTGCAAGTTCGGTACCTGACAGCGGCTGTGTATTCTTTTCTAATATCGCAAGAATCTGTGTTCTTCTGTTATCTCCATCCATCGAAATAGCTACCTTTCTTCTATTGCATTTTTTTCTATCACATAGGCAAACTTTTTCACCCTTTTTTCTGTTCTGAGTATAGCATAGAATCTAAAGTTTTTGGAATATTTTCCTTTTTCTTTCTTTACTTTTGTATACACTTGTGGTATGCTAACCATGTTGCGTAAAGCAACATATATTTATTTTTTGGAGGTATCACAATGCAAGGTACAGTTAAATGGTTTAACAACCAAAAAGGTTACGGATTCATCTCTGACGAATCAGGCAATGATGTATTCGTACACTACTCAGGCTTACAGATGGAAGGTTTCAAGTCTTTAGAAGAAGGCGCTTCTGTTGAATTCGAAGTTGTAAACGGAGAAAAAGGACCTCAGGCTGTAAACGTAGTTAAGTTATAAGAAATCTTATAACGCATTTTAATCAGTTTTTCGATGTGCCTTTTTTAATATAAAACTTGTTTTTATTTGGAAATACGCAGTATTGTTTTAACGGATTAAGAGAAAGGGAGTGTTGCACCATAATGCAATACTCCCTTTTTATTTAAAGTAAACTGGCTCGCAAAGTCTCTTTACACTGCAATTCTATTCCTGCTTGATTTCTTTTAAAAATCTTACAGTCAGTGGTATCGCCAGAATAAATGTACAAATATCGGCAATCGACTGGCTCATCTGAATTCCGCGCAGTCCCATTGCATACGACGTTATTAACAAAATCGGTATAAAAAATAGTCCTTGTCTGGCTGACGAAAGTATTGAGGCAGACAATGCTTTGCCACAAGACTGTAACAGCATATTGCACAATACAATCCATGCACCAAGTGGAAAGGTAAACCACACCATACGCATCGCATAAGTACCTATTTCAATGACTTCTATATCATCCTTTCTAAAGAGCGCTATTGTCTGTGGTGCAAATACAATTCCAATCGCAGAAACAAACACGAGAAAAATTGCCGCATATTTTACACAAAACCAAAATGCCTCTCGCACCCTATGATATAACTTCGCTCCATAATTAAATCCACATACCGGCTGAAATCCCTGCCCAAATCCAATCAATGCTGAATTGGCAAACATACTAACTCGGGACACAATCGACATACCTGCAATTGCTGCATCGCCAAAACCACCTGCTGCATGATTTAATACTACCGCGCTCACACTTGCCAAGCCTTGTCTGCAAAGTGATGGAATACCGCCCTGAAATATCTGTTCCAAATAATATTGATTGAATGAAAAATTCTTCCATCTGATTTTCAGATTTCCACTCTTTTTTATTCCGATTAACAAGAGCAAAAATCCAACCAACTGACTAATAATTGTTGCCAACGCTGCACCTGACACACCCATATCAAATACAAAAATAAACAACGGATCAAGCCCAATATTTAACACAGCCCCTGAGACAATGCCTAACATAGCATATGCCGCGCTTCCTTGAAACCGCATCTGATTATTTAAAACCAGTGACGCTGTCATATATGGCGCTCCCAACAGAATAATTCGCAAATACTCTTTTGCGTAGGGCAAAATCGTATCTGTAGACCCTAATAGATAGGCTAGTGGTTCTAAAAACACAAGTCCTAAAATCATAATGGCGCATCCAAGAAACAGCGCCAAAAAAAATCCCGTTGCTGCCATTTTGGAAGCATCTTCTATTTGCTTTTCTCCTAATTTTCTCGAAATATAGTTACCTGACCCATGTCCACAGAAAAATCCAACCGCCTGTATCAGTGCCATTAACGAAAAGACAACACCAACTGCTGCAGTAGCAGATGTGTTAATCTTACCTACAAAAAAGGTATCCGCCATATTATAAAAACTTGTAATCAACATACTTACAATGGTTGGTGCAGCAAGCGATGTCACAAGTCTGGGAATTGGCGTTTGCGTCATATAAATAAATTTTTCTTCCTGATTCACAATATCACTCTTCTCTTATATATTCTAATACATCCTGAAATGCCATTGTTCCACCGAACAAATCCAGCGCACTGCCAATTGTTACGTGAATTTTATTATGTCCTGCACATCGCAGCTTCTCCATGTCTTCAAACGAATGGACACCGCCCGCATACGTCATTGTAATTTTATTCCAGTCACCAAGCAGCGTTGCCAGCTCCATTTCTATTCCCTGTGCTTTTCCTTCTACATCCACAGCATGAATCAAAAATTCATCGCAATATTCTGAAAGCATATCCAGTGTCTCATGCGATAAAACAACGTCTGTATATTTCTGCCACCTATCGGTCACAATATAATACATTCCATCTTTTTTGCGGCAGCTTACATCTAAGACGAGCTGTTTTTTTCCAACCTTCTCATATAATTTATGCAAATTTTCATAATTTATTTTACCATCTTTAAAGACATAGGAAGTTACGATGACATGGGAAGCTCCCGCATCCAAATATTCCTGCGCATTCTCTGCAGTTATACCACCGCCTATCTGCAATCCACCTGGATAAGCTCTAAGTGCCATTAACGCCTGTTCCTTTGTTGCTTCATAGTATTCGCTGTCTGCTGCATTCAGTAAAATAATATGTCCTCCCCGAATACCATTTTTTTTGTAAAATTCTGCATAATAGGCAGCATCCATTTGAGAAACAAAATTTTCTGCTGCCTTGTTTCCCTCATCCTTTAATGTTCCGCCTACAATTTGCTTTACTTTTCCATTATGTATATCAATACAAGGTCTGAATTCCATGCTTTGTTCCCTTCCTACTATCTAAGATTTCCTGTCTCTCATCAATATTATCAAAGGTTCATCTTCACTCATACTACACCAATTTTTAACATTATTCAATTTTTAACATTATTCAATTTATTATTTTTTATGAATTTTCTATTTCCGTTTTGTATAAAAAATTTTTCACTGCACACACTAGTATCGAAAACACATTTCTGTTTTTATTTTATTACACAATTTAAGAATTCAAGGAAAAGGAGAATATTATGAGAAAGCTTAGAAAAATGCTTGCAGTATCCCTGACTGTACTTGCTATCTGCTGTCTTACTGCTTGTGGTCGTAACGACAACGGTACTGCGAATAATACAACGGGTACAAATGGCACAAATGGCACTGCAAATAATGCGACAACAAATACTACAAACGATACCAATGACACAAATGCAACAAATGGTACAGACAATGCCTATGGTACAGACAATGCCAATGGTACAACCAACACACCTGCCACTGACAATGCGGCAAATACGAACCAAACAACAGACGCTACTACAAATGATACCACTTCTGATAATACAATCCAAAACGATACCAATATGACAGGCGACGGTAGCATCATGAGTGATGCTGGTGAAGCAGTAGGGGATGTCGTAAATGACGTAGCTGATGGTGTAAAAAATGTGGCTGATGATGTAATGGGAACTAACAACCGCTAATTTACTGTAACTTTCCAAAACAGATACCACCAAACGCCGGCACGTTTGACGAGCCGGCTTATTGGACACAAAAGGAGCTATAGATGCTAATATGTACGCTGTCTAGCTGGCAGGTGCATATCAATATCATAGCTCCTTATTTCATCTTAAATTCCTTTTTCGCTTAATAAACCTTCTCTATAGGCCTTCAGTAATTCTTCTAATTCGTAAATACTTTCCTTCAATTCTTCACCGATATCCGTATCAGCTACTCTCTGTCTATGCTTTCTTGTCTCAACAGTGATAGACTCCTGGAAAATATCAGATTCTTTTTTGATAGCCGCTTCCATAGATTCAAATGGTTCATGTGCTACCAGGCGTACCCCATGCGAATTAGATATCAATGTATAACCCGCAATTCCTGTTTTACCTTGGTATGCTTTTGAGAATCCACCGTCTATGATTAACAACTTACCGCCACATTTGATTGGAGTGTCACCTTTTTTTAGTTCTACCGGCACATGTCCATTTACAATGTGGGAATGTTCATTATCAAGACCAAATTCCTTGAGAATATTTTTTACAACCTCTTCATTGTCAAGCAAACGGTAATAGCTGTTTTTGGTCTCTACATGCGCCTGCTTATCCTTAACAAAATAGCGTTCAAAGGTTGCCATCTTATCTTTACCAAACACTGGCGAGTTTGGACCAGACCAAATATACCAGATAATATCTTGTCCTTTTAACTTCTCACCGATATCCTGATTGGAATAATATCCTTTTCTCGCATAGCTATCAAGAATGTCATACAAAGCCTTACCGCTGTACTCTTTACCATAAACATTTACTTTACTAAATACGCCATTTTCATCCATTGGTACACAACCATGATAAAGCAAATTGGAATTGTGTACTTTATAAAGACTACCTTTGGCAAACAGAAAACGTACATGCTTCTGCAATTTTTCACAAGAAACAAATGCCTGGCGGATACGTTCCATCACCAATTCCTCTTCGGAGGTTAAATCATATGGATTGTTCGGATCCACAGTAGGAAATTCCGTATCATTCATCTCATATACAACACCATCAATGGTAACTGTTTTATTCTCATAATCAATCTTATCCAACAACAGTCTGTCTTTCATACCAAATTCTGGTCTGCGCATAATAAGCTGCCCTTCCAGTTTTAACTGGATAATGGTCATTGCTTTGTGCATTTTCATGTCCAGACTTAAATCCTTCGTATTATAGTCTGTATTGAATTTGATAGTAAACCTGTCACAGTTTACATCTGCATAGGTTTCTAGCGCAAATGTTGCAAGCGGGATTAAGTTGATACCATACCCTTCTTCCAAAGTATCCAGATTACCATACCGCGCTGACATACGGATTACATTTGCGATGCAGGCAAGATGTCCACTCGCTGCCCCCATCCATACAATGTCATGATTGCCCCACTGTACATCTACAGAATGATGCTTGCGAAGCGTGTCCATAATAATATGTGGTCCTGGACCTCTGTCATAAATATCACCAACAATATGCAAATGGTCTACAACCAAACGCTGTATCAGATTACTTAATGCAACGATAAACTCTGGTGCTCTGTCAATCCTGATAATCGTATGAATAATCTCATTATAGTAAGCTTCTTTATCTTCTATCTCTGCCTTCTCTGTAATTAACTCATCAATAATATACGCAAAGTCTGGCGGAAGTGCCTTTCTTACCTTAGAACGCGTATATTTGGAAGATACTCTTTTGGTAATCTGCACGAGACGATATAAAGTAATCTTATACCAGTCCTCCAGATTCTCTTCCTCCTGCATTACAATCTCCAGCTTTTCCTGTGGGTAATAGATAAGTGTTGCAAGACTTCTTTTATCTTTGCTGCTTAAACTATTGCCAAATTCCTCATCAATTTTACCACGGACAGCACCAGACGCATTTTTTATAACATGATTGAACTGCTCGTATTCTCCATGTATATCTGTTAGAAAATGTTCTGTTCCCTTTGGCAAGTTCAAAATTGCCTGTAAGTTAATAATCTCCGTAGATGCTGCTGCAATTGTCGGATACTGTTTTGCGAGAATTTTTAAGTACTTTAATTCAATATTCCCCATAAAATCCTCCGTTATGATTATTCACCATCAATGACATGACTCATCTGATACAAACCTGCTGGTTTACCTTTCAAAAATTTTGCCGCCTGTATTACACCTTTTCCAAAGACCGCCTTAGAATATGCTCTATGCGAGAATGTAATCACCTCATCGGCACCTGCAAAAATAACATCATGGTCACCCACAATTGTACCACCACGAACCGCTGCAATACCAATTTCTTTTTGTGGTCTTTTCACACGTTCTGTGCTTCTGTCATATTTATATTCATATTCATTGTTTAATTCTTCATTGATAGAATCAGCAAGGGCAAGTGCTGTTCCACTTGGTGCGTCCACTTTCAAATTGTGGTGTTTTTCAACAATTTCAATATCAAATCCTGCTGGTGCAAGAATCGCTGTTGCTTCTTTTAATATTTTTAACAGCATATTAATACCAAGTGACATATTGGCTGATTTTAAAATTGCGACTTTTTTAGAAGCCTCTTCTACTTTGGCAAGCTGTTCTTCTGAAAGTCCTGTTGTACAAAGCACACATGGAATTTGCCTTGCCACACAATAATCAAGCAGTCCATCTACGGCTGCTGCAGCCGCAAAATCAATAATAGCATCTGCCTCTACATCACATTTTGTAATATCTGTAAAAACCGGATAGGTATTCTGAATGCCATCATAAGCATCAATACCTGCTACGATTTCTATTTCTTCATCTGCTGCAATCAGGCCTGTAATCACTTGACCCATTTTACCATTACAGCCATGCATAATTACTTTTGTCATGATTTCCTCATTTCCGCGCTTATGCAAGCACTCCAAATTCTTTCATTGCTTTTTCTAATTTTGGTACGTTTGCCGCATCCATTTCTGTTAAAGGACGACGCAGCACTCCTGAATCTCTTCCCTGTAATTCAACTGCTTTTTTTACAGGAATTGGATTTACTTCACAGAATAATGCATCACACAGAGGAATCGCAGCCAACTGAATCTGCATACTCTTTGAGGTATTGCCTGCCAGATATTCTGCTACAATATCATGTGTCTGTTTTGGCGCAACATTAGATAATACAGAAATAACACCAAGACCACCCAAAGATAAGAGAGGAACAATCTGGTCATCATTACCAGAATAAATATCAATACATCCATCTGCCAGATGTGCCAATTTTGCCACCTGTGAAATATTGCCACTTGCTTCTTTGATTGCTACGATATTCTCTACATTTTTTGCCAGTGTAACAGCTGTTTCAGGCATAATGTTACAGCCTGTTCTGCCTGGTACGTTATATAAAATAATAGGTACCTTTACGGATTCTGCAACCATAGTAAAGTGTTCAATCAAACCTTTCTGTGTTGCTTTGTTATAATATGGTGTTACAACCAAAAGAGCGTCTGCTCCTGCTTTCTCAGCCTCTGTAGATAAATAAATTGCAGTCTCTGTACAGTTAGAACCTGTTCCTGCAATCACAGGAATTCTTCCATCTACCTGTTTTACACAGAAACGGATTGCATCTAAATGTTCTTCATGAGATAGTGTAGATGCTTCTCCTGTTGTACCACATACAATAATTGCATCTGTTTCATTTGCAATCTGATATTCTATCTGCTGCGCAAATTTTTCGTAATCGATATCTCCGTTTGTTTTAAATGGTGTTGTAATTGCAACGCCTGCTCCTGTAAAAATTGCCATGATTCTCCTCCTTTAAACTCGAAACATCAGTACACACTGTGTACTGTCTTATGCAACTAAAAAACCAACCTCTATATGGGGTTGGTCTACAAGTTCACACTAAAATAAACTTTTGATAGCTCCCCATCTTTGCAGATGACAGTCATACACTTCTTAAATGCATGCCCAAGAAACAAGCTACAGTGTTCATTGTTTCTTTCGGCGCATTCCCCTTTCCCTTTTCTTCTTCTGTGCCTGCCACATCTGAAAAGTTACTCTTGAAATCCGCAACCTCTATCATACTCTATTACCAAAACATCTTTATGCTTCGTAATTGTCTTATGCAACAAAATAATCATAGCACGCTCCCGTATTGCTGTCAACGACTTCATGCTATGATTGTTTGCTATTTTCCTATATATTACTTTTTCAAATTTTTATCAATTGGGAAATTTCAGAGTCTCTATTTTTGAAATTTCATCTGCTAAAACACATATTTCATCACTTAACTGAATTCCTGTCATGATAATATCTGTTTCCTCGGATTTGGCATCAAGCACCTGCTTCAAATCGTCAATCGTAATGATATTATTATCAAGAAGACCCAATACCTCATCCAGAATCAACACATCACATTCTCCTGTGCTAAGAACTTTTCTTGCATAGTTCATGCCATTCTTGATATTCTGGATTTCTTCAAACTGACGTTCTTTTGACAATTCTTCAAACACGGCATCCGATTTCTCAAAGCTAAAAATTTTAATCTCCGGTTCCAGCCTCTTAAAAAATTCACTTGTCTCGTCAGATTTTCCCTTCAAAAACTGAATAATAACTACGTTTTCCCCTTGGGCTGCTGCCTGAATTGCTCTCCCCATTGCTGCTGGTGACTTTCCATGTCCGTCACCACTATAAATATGTATCATACCCTGTCTCCTATAGTATTCTCCGCCTTTTTTAGTGCGGTTATCATAGTTTAAGCACGTAGGTACTATATCACAGAAATGGAAAGAAAGCAAATATTAATCTTCTATAATCTCTAACTTACTCACAGAAACCTCAAATGCAATTCTCTTTTCTAATTGTTCTTCTGCAATCTTTTTCATATATTCGCGACTCTGGATTCTCCCCCAAACTTTGCATCTTGTTCCTACCTCTAATCCACTTGCATATCTGGCATTTCTTCCCCAGCAGATACATGGTATATAGTCAGATTTTCCATAGGGTCTGTTTACCGCGAGAAGTAAATCGGCAATTTCTCTTCCAAGTGGTGTTTTCCGGTAAATCGGCTCCTTGCAGATATATCCATCCAAAAAAATCTGGTTTGTTTTTGCATTTTCTTCTATTTCAAGAATCATGTCTTTTTCATCCATAAATTCTATTTCTCTTGCAAACAAAGACAATACCAGTCTGTTTTTCCGTTCCTCATGTCTGTTATAAGAACGAAATTGTCCTGTTACAGAAATATACCGTCCGATATAGCTTTGCGTCACATCAAGCAACCTCTCTGAAACCATAACGGGTATCACATCCGCCGAGTCACTTAATCTTGCCACTTCTACATCTACCATATAGAAGCCTTCTCCGAAAATCTCATGACTAAAGCTGAAGTCTCCTACAACCTCACCCATAATCATTACCTGATTGTTTTCAATTACCTTATCTGTCATTTTTAGTTCTCCCTTCTTATCCTTTAAGAATTTTTTCCTGTCATGTATTACTAATTATATTCTCAAGGACCAAAAGTAGAACTTTTAGTTATCGCACAAAGCTTCTTCCTTTTGTGGTTTTTTGTCGATTATTAGATAGAAGGATGGCATCAATATCAAAATCAAAATCGTAGAAGCCACAAGTCCACCTATAATAACAAGCGCCATACCCTGCATGAGGACACCACCATCTCCAATACCAAATGCCAATGGCAACATAGATAAAATTGTAGTCAATGTTGTCATTAGAATCGGACGGAGTCTTAACTGACCACTCTGAATCAGCGCATCTTCTAACGAAATTGTCTCACGCAGCATATTGACAGTATCTACATATAAAATACCATTATTTACAACAATACCAACTAACATCAAAAGTCCCATCAAAGACACCATACTAAGTGTAGTTCCTGTAATAAACAACAACAAAAAAGAACCTATGACACTAAATGGTACACTCATCATGACCATACCTGAAAATCTAGGTGATTCAAACTGCATCGCCATAACAAGAAATACAAGAAATACTGCAACTGCAATTGCGGTAAGAATTGCTTTGAATTCTTCATAAATCATCATATCCATTGTACTCTGTGTACGATACACACCACCTTCAAATTCCATATCCTCCATCAGACGTTCTATTTCATCACTGGCTGTAAATTTTGCCGCTTCTGTTGTTGCTGCTGTTACTGCTACCTGATAGATACCATCCACTCGAATCAAGGTCTCAGGTGCATCTGTATATTCTACGGATGCTATTTCAGTTAATGGTACCTGCATACCATAGGGGGATGCCAGTGACATGTTCATCAAATCATTCATATCTGTATAGCTGCCTTCTGGATATTCCAGACGCACACTATATTCTTCCCCTGCATTCGTCAAGGTCACTGCTTCCATACCACTGAGTGCATAATTTAGTTCCATTGCCACCTGAATCGGTGTCAGCCCTACGCTCATTGCCTTTAGTGGATCAACAACAACATGCGCTTCTGTAGATGCCTTTGAGATATCGGAAGAAACTCTAATAACACCAGGAACTTGCTTCATCATTTCTTCTACCTGTGAAGCTGCTGTTTTTAAACTTACAAGATCATACCCACTCAAATCAATTTCTTTACTGCTAGAAGAAAGCATACTTGTCATATTAGAACCGCTTGCCGCAACGCTGATATCCATATTAGGCACTTCCGCAAGCCGTGTTGCATATGCCTCTACCACACTCGCAGTAGAATCCGAAATATCATCTTTTAAATATGCACTGATAGTTGCCTTGCTATCTGAGATTGTAATAGAATAACTCGCTACTTTTTCATCTGTGCTGACCATATCTTCAATAAAGGCAACCGATTCTTCTACTGTTTCAAGTCTCGTACCCGAACGAAACTGCGCAGTAATCGAAAATGTACCTTCATCAACCTGTGGCATCAATTCCATATTCGTATTCGCCACCATCAGTACCGAAAGTACGAGCATCAGCACCGCCACTAAAACGGCAGTCTTCTTGCGATATAAAATTTTACGAAGTAATTTTTCATATCCTCTGTTTACTTTTTCTAATACTTTATTAATTGGCAGTTCTGTCTTTTCCTTTGGCTTAAACTTAGAAAAGAACAGCGGCACTAACGTTAGCGCTGCAATCAAAGATGCCAACATTGCAAATACAATCGTAAAGCCAAGCTGTGCAAAAAGCTGTCCTGACAATCCATCCATAACACTCAATGGCAAATATACAACAATCGTCGTAATCGTAGATGCAATGATGGATGCAGCAACAACTTTTGTCCCCTTCAATGCCGCTACCTTATAGTCCTCTTCTTCCTCTTTCAGACGGAAACAACTTTCTATGACGACAATTGAACTATCTACCATCATACCTATGGCAATCACAAGTGACCCCGTTGTAATGATATTCAAAGAAAAGTCCATAGCACCCATGAGTACCAATGTCGCTAAAAGCGCCACAGGCATAGAACTTCCAACAATCAGACTGGCCTTAAAATCTCCAAAAAACAAAAACAATACAAACATAGAAAGTACAATACCAAGTATCAGCGTCTCTGCAACACTTGTCAAAGAACTGATAATTGTCTCACTTGCATCATATACTACGTCTAGCTGTACAGCATCATTGCTATGTCGAATAGTCTCAAGTACACGTTTGACATCATTGGCAGCATTCACAGTACCATAACTTTGTTTCTTTTGTACACCAATGCTAATGTTATCATTGCCGTTAAAACGACTGATACTGTCCGCATCTCTTGAACTCTCATAAATATCTGCCACATCATTTAATGTAATGAGACTCCCTGAACTTGTGATAATCGGAATATCTCTAAGCTCACTTATACTTGTTGTACTAGCACTGCTGGCTACACTCAAGTCCTGCGTTCCCTGTGTAACAGTACCTGCTGGAACATTAAAATCAACAGCCGCCATGTACTGGGCAATACTAGACATGGTCAATCCGTATTGTTTCATGGCATTTTCATCCAATTGTACTTTGATATAGTTCTCACGTCCGCCGTATACATTTACATCTGCAATACTGATGACGGTCTCTAACTCTGGTACAATTGTATTTTCAACATAAGATAATAAGTCTATATTCCCTACTGCAGTAGCCGATATTGTCATAGTATCAGTCGCATCCATAGAAAGTTCCATGATATACGGCTTTTGCGCATCTGTTGGCAAACTTGCCGAAGCCGTATCCAATGCCGCGCGCAAATCCAAATACGCATCATCAATATCAATATCATAATCATATGAAAACATGACAATCGAGGTATTCTCTGATGACTGTGATGTATATGTATCCACACCACTTAACTTAGAACCTGCCGCTTCAATCTCTTTTGTTACAAGCTCTTCCACGCTGGTAGGATCAGCTCCTGGATATACTGTTACAACGAGTAACATCGGCATCTCCATATCAGGCTGCAGTTCCAGCTTAAATCCAAAAATAGAACTAATACCGAACACAACTAACGATAACACAATCAAAATAGCTGAGACCGGTCGTTTTAATGCTAATTTGGTTATATCCATACGAATTCTCCTCTGCTATTTTATTCTGCCGTTATAGTTTCTTCTGCAACACTAGTTTCCTCTGTCACTGCTTCTGTCATATCGGCAGTTTCCTTGACAGCTACTGTTGCACCATCTTTTAAACCAGCAGACCATGTTGTAATTACTTGTGTACCAGCATCAACACCACTTAATATAGAGATATTGGTTGCATCAAAAAGTCCTGTTTCTACATTTACCCTTTTTGCCAGCCCTTCCTGTACACAATATACATATGCCTGACCGTTGTCATAATACACTGCATCATATGGGATAATCAGTGTATTTTTCTCATTATAAGTATTGGTAATAATCTTAACTTTCGTACCTGTTAGCAATTCATCGCCCGTAGCGGATACATTGGCTTTAATGGTAAATAATCCTGTCTGCGCATTCACCATAGCTGAAATTTCTGTAATATTCCCCTCGAATATTGTACCGTTTTTATCTACTGTAATCTTCTGGCCCACCGCCAATGTATTTCTGACACCTTCACTAACAGAGAAGGTTGTTGTCATACTATCTTTATTAGAAATAATATAAGCTGGATTGCCTGTTGTTGCAAAGCCATGCTCCGATACATTAACTGCCTCTACTGTTCCGCTAATCGGCGCTGTCAACGTATACATATCAAGCTGCATCTGCGCAGATTGTATTCCTACGCTTGCTGCTTCTAATTGTGCTTCATAAACTGCATTCTGTTCTTCTCTCGCCTGTCCCTGGGAAATAGCCGCTGTCTGTTTTGCCGTTTCTAAATTATCTTTTAATGTCCCAAGACCTTCCTGCGCAGATTCCACCCCCTGCTGATATCCTTTTCTCTGCGCTTCTAACTGCGCTTCTGCTGTTGCTGCACTCTGGTACGCTGTCTGTGCCTTCGTTACTGTCTCAGCCAATGCTTTGATACCTGCTTCTGTCAAGGAAGCCTCAGTTAACCCTGACTTCGTCATCTTGGATGCAAGTTCCACAACTGTTTTTGCTGTTTCATACTGTTCTTTCGTATATGTCAGTGCCATTGGTTGTGCTGTTTCTGCTTCATAAGTAGCAATAATTGTTGTTGCCGTTACTACTGCATCAGATATCGTCTTTCCTGCATACGTTGGGTCCGTTGCCTGGAGAGTTCCCCATGTTGTTGCAATAGTGGTTGCTGTTTTATACATTTTAGTAGCTTTATTAACAGCCTTCTTTGCTGCATCAGCTGCTTCCTTTGCATCTTCTAAATTCTCTGCTGTATCTTTCAAATCATTGTTCGTATCTGTAATCGTTTTCTCTGTTGAACTTATCTGCGCCTCTAATGCATTGATATTAGACTGCGTTTGAAGATCCTGAAGCTGTGTTGCCGCACCCTGTGCCTGTGCAACACCCGCTTTTGCAGAATCATACGCCGCGTTTGCATTCGCCAGTGTAAGCTGTGCAGCTTTATCATCTAACTTACAAAGTGTATCTCCTTCTTCTACAAAATCTCCAACAGCAACAAAATTTTCCATGACTTCTGCCGAGACCATAGACATCACATAGACTTCTTCCTGTGGTGCAATTGCACCAATAAATTCATTTGTTAACACCATATCTCCTACTATAGGAGTCTGTGCCTCTACTGTAACGATATCCGGTTTCACAACCTCATCCTCTACTGTACTACATCCGGTCACATATGTTGTTGTCAAAACGCATGCTGTTATCATGCCAATACACTGTTTCCATTTTTTCATAATATTTTGCTTCTCTCCTTTATGGGTATATCCAGATTTTTAGTATAAATCTTATTTTGTATACCATTTGTACCCCTATCATTTTTACTCGTTTTTACTCTTGTTGCAAGTATTTTAGGTTATTATTTCAAAATTTAATAAATCTTT
Organism: Lachnospiraceae bacterium; assembly: GCA_017472325.1. Classification (GTDB taxonomy): domain Bacteria; phylum Bacillota; class Clostridia; order Lachnospirales; family Lachnospiraceae; genus RGIG4733. The sequence continues at coordinate 36,705 of JAFUQM010000058.1, read as the reverse complement.
TATATTTATACATTTTATTTATAATTTATAAATTTTCACAAAATTCACTTAATTGTTCGACTATTTCTTTTATATTGCGAAATTTCTCGAAAATTTCTTTACCACGCTAAAACTGCCAGCAATATAGTGTTATTTTTACCTAATATACTTGTAGATTTATGTTTTTCCGGATAATATAATGTTAATAGATTCACGGTTTGCGAATCTATCGCATTCCGAGAGAATTCCCCTTTTACACAAACAAAAAGCCTGAAGGATTCCCCCCTCGGGCTTTTTTGTTGCATATTTTTTCAGCATCCGCTATGATACTATATTATTATAATAATTGACAAATGATAAGGAGACGGTTTATGTATCGCGATTATATTTTTGATTTGTACGGAACTCTGGTAGACATTCATACGAACGAAAGTAAGCAATATTTATGGACAAAAATGGCTGATATGTTTGCCTGCTACGGCGCACATTACTCACCAAAAGAATTACGCGCTTGTTATCGTAACTATGTAAAAGAATTAGAAGAAAATATTCCCTATCCTTATCCTGAAATCCAACTGGAAAAAGTATTCCAGTTTCTGTTTGAAGATAAAAATATTATTATTTCCCACGATACCATCACACATCTGGGTCATACATTCCGTGTGTTATCAAGGGATTATTTAAAACTTTATCCTGGGGTTATGAGCCTGCTTGATACACTAACCGAAAAGAAAAAAGGGATTTATCTTCTTTCTAACGCACAGCGTATGTTCACAGAATATGAAATGCGAGTGCTTGGCATTTATTCCTATTTTGACGGTATTTTGCTTTCTTCAGATGCCGGTTGCAAAAAACCACAGGCTACTTTTATGAAAGAACTTCTTAGTACATATCACCTAAACATTGCTGATTGTGTCATGATTGGCAATGACGTAGAATGCGATATTGGTGTTGCCAATGCTGTTGGTATGGACAGCATCTATATTCACAGCAATTTATCTCCAGAAGTTACGCAGCCTATATCTGCTACACACACAATCATGAATGGAGATGTAAATACACTTCTTACTTACATAAGATAGTTGCAAGTTACATTCACAAGTGCTATACTACAGTGCGTCAGCACGCCTTGCAGACCATTGACCGCAATTGTCGCTGACTCATTTGCACACTTAATAAACTTAATAATAAGAAAGGTTTTGTTATATATGATACAAGAAAGAAATGATGTACGAAACATTGCCATTATCGCCCACGTTGACCACGGAAAGACAACACTGGTAGACGGCCTCTTAAAGCAAAGCGGTGTATTTCGTGAAAATCAGGCAGTCACAGAACGCGTCATGGACTCCAATGATATTGAAAGAGAACGCGGCATTACAATTTTATCCAAAAATACCGCCGTTATGTATAAAGACACTAAAATTAACATCATCGACACCCCTGGGCACGCTGACTTTGGTGGAGAGGTAGAGCGCGTACTAAAAATGGTAAATGGGGTTATCCTTGTTGTCGACGCCTTTGAAGGCGCTATGCCACAAACCAAGTTCGTACTACGCAAAGCATTAGAATTACAGCTTCCTGTTATTGTCTGCATCAACAAAATTGACAGACCTGAAGCTCGTCCTGCGGAAGTAATCGATGAAGTACTAGAACTCTTTATTGACTTAGATGCCAACGAAGACCAATTAGAATGCCCATTCGTCTTTGCTTCCGCAAAAGCTGGAATCGCATCTCTTGACATGGACACCCCTGGAACAGATATGGTTCCTCTATTTGAAACCATTCTAGACTATATTCCTGCGCCAACTGGTGATCCAGAGGCTGAGACTCAGGTATTAATCAGTACAATTGATTATAACGAATATGTCGGCAGAATCGGAGTCGGCAAGGTAGACAATGGTTCTGTAAAAATCAATCAGGAAGTGGTAGTTGTCAATGCACACGAACCTGAAAAACAGAAAAAAGTAAAAATCAGCAAATTATATGAGTTTGATGGATTAAATAAAATAGAAGTAAAAGAAGCTGGTATCGGTTCTATCGTAGCAATTTCCGGTATTGCAGATATCCACATCGGTGATACGCTTTGCTCTCCTGAAAATCCAGAACCAATTCCTTTCCAGAAAATTTCCGAACCTACCATTGCCATGCAGTTTATGGTAAATGATTCTCCGCTCGCTGGACAGGAAGGAAAATATGTTACAAGCCGTCACTTACGTGATAGATTATTCAAAGAATTAAATACTGACGTATCTCTCCGCGTAGAGGAAACAGATACAACTGAAAGCTACAAAGTATCCGGTCGTGGTGAATTGCATTTATCTGTCTTAATCGAAAATATGCGCCGCGAAGGCTTTGAATTTGCAGTAAGCAAAGCAGAAGTATTATATAAAACCGATGAAAATGGCAAAAAATTAGAACCTATGGAACTTGCTTATATTGATGTTCCAGAAGAATTCTCTGGCTCTGTCATTGAGAAATTAAGTCAGCGAAAAGGGGAACTGCGTAATATGGGCGCTGCTTCTGGCGGCTATACAAGATTAGAATTCTCTATCCCTTCCAGAGGTCTTATCGGATACCGTGGAGAATTTATGACAGATACCAAAGGAAACGGTATTCTGAATACAATTTTTGATGGTTACGGTCCTTATAAGGGAGATTTACAGTATCGTAAACAAGGTTCTCTGATTGCATTTGAAGCAGGCGAAGCAATCACATATGGTTTGTTCAATGCCCAGGAACGCGGTACACTATTTATTGGACCTGGAGAAAAAGTATATTCTGGTATGGTCGTTGGTCAAACCGGTAAAGCAGAAGACATTGAATTAAATGTATGTAAGAAAAAACAGCTTACCAATACGCGTTCTTCCAGCGCAGACGAAGCACTTCGTCTGACTCCGCCAAGAATTTTAAGTCTAGAACAGGCATTGGAATTTATTGATACGGACGAATTACTGGAGATTACACCAACATCTCTTAGAATCCGTAAGAAAATATTAGACCCTACGCTAAGAAAACGTGCGAATATGAACAAAAAATAGTCTATCTACACTTGTATGTTATACAACGAAACAGCGGCATAGCTCAGTGCTAAGACCTCCAAAGTTCAAAACTTTGAGTTCTAAGACTGCAGCAAAGCCGCTGTTCTTTTATATACTAGCATATTTCGCATCATGCTATTTATCATTTTATATTCCTAACATATATGTCGCAATCTGAAAATAAATCAATAGTGATAACGCATCTACAATCGTTGTAATAAACGGACTTGCCATAACCGCTGGGTCAAAGCCAATTTTCTTGGCAAACATTGGCAATGTACATCCTACAATTTTTGCGATACAAACCGAAACTAAAAGTGTGAGACACACTACGCCCGCAACTGCGAGACTTACCCTGTCCAATACCATCAGTTTTACAAAATTGGCAGCTGCCAGGGTCACTCCACATAAGAATGCAACTCTCGTTTCTTTCCATATGATTCTAAGCATATCCCTAAATTCAATTTCATTTAAAGAAAGTCCACGGATTATCGTTACACTTGCCTGCCCACCAGCATTACCGCCGGTATCCATCAGCATTGGAATAAATGCAGTCAGAACTACATATGTGCTGAGTGCATCCTCAAAAGTTGTAATGATTTTTCCTGTAAACGCAGCAGAAACCATCAACAATAAAAGCCACGGAATTCTCTTTTTCCACGTTTCAAACACACCTGTACGCATATATGGTTTATCAGATGGCACAATAGCCGCCATCTTTTCAATATCTTCTGTTGCCTCTTCCTGCAGAATATCCACAATATCATCGACCGTGATAATACCAACCAATCTGTTTTCATTATCAACAACAGGCATCGCAATAAAGTCGTACTTCTGGAATTGTCTTGCAACCTCTTCCTGATCCATCAGGGTATTGATTGCAATGACATTTTCATGCATAATATCACCAATGATGGCATCCTTATCACTTACCAGCAAATATCTAAGCGCAACTGTACCAACCAATGTACGCTGTCTATCGAGAACATAACATATATTAATTGTCTCACTATCAAGTCCTACTTTACGGATTCGTTCAATTGCTTCCGCTACTGTAAGACTTTCTTTTAAATCAACAAACTCAACCGTCATAATACTGCCGGCAGAGTCTTCCGGATACCGGAGCAAATGGTTAATATCCCTTCGCGTCTCTGGACTTGCATTTGCTAACAACTTCTTTACAATGCTTGCAGGCATTTCTTCTAATAAATCAGTTGCATCATCCGCCATCAGGTTGTTAATAATATTTGCCGCATCGCGATCCGCTAACGAAGTAATGATAAACTGCTGGTTTTCCACTTCCAAATAAGCAAAAATGTCTGCTGCCATTGTCTTTGGCAGAATGCGGAATACCTTTAACATCTCTGCTTCACTCAATTCATCCATAACTGCAGCAATATCTGGCTCATTGAGTTCACTTAGTTTCTGACGCAGTGTAGTATACTGCTTTGTATCGAGCAACTCCTGAATTTCTTCTACTAATACTCTGCTTTCCTCCATAGCAATTCTCCTTTATATGTGATTTTTATGTCCGGCTCGGGAAGTGGATTATCGATTGTACTACCCTTGTGCATATTCTGCTTTGTATGCTTCTTCATAAAAACCACCACCTTTCGAAAATTGCTTTATTTGTTAACATAATCTGAAACAAATTCTTTTTTCACTATACTCGTCTGTTTTTTCTTTGTCAAGAAAGCAATATCTTTTTCTATATCTTATGATATTTTTTTCTTAAAATATAATTTCTCTAGTTCATCTATTTTTATTCTTCCATTGGTTGCTTCTGTTAGCTCCTTTATGAAAGCATCCTTTTGTTCTTCTGTAACAAGTACATCCACAATAACGTCTTGCGTATATTCACTATTTTTTATCTGTATATTACGCTGCGCACATAAATATTGTATTTTGCCGATACCATTATAATCCGTCTGCAGTCGAAGTAAGGCTCCATAAGTCATAACTGCCACTTCACACGCAGCAATACCTGCCTGCACCGCTTGTGTATAGGCTCTTACAAGTCCTCCTGTTCCAAGCAATGTTCCTCCAAAATACCTTGTCACAACAACAGCAACATCCCGGATTCCACTCCCAAGCAAAACCTCTAGCATTGGTCTTCCCGCCGTTCCACTCGGTTCACCATCATCACTGCAACGGGTCATCTCTGCCCTGCTTCCTATCACATAGGCAGAACAATTGTGTCTGGCATCCCAATATTTTTTCTTCATCTCTTCAATAAAGGCGGCTGCCTCTTCTTCCGTCTTGACAGGACGCACTGTTGCAATAAAACGTGACTTCTTTTCTTCTATCTCACCCTGTCCGCCCTCTTCAAGCATTTTATATGTTTCGCATATCTGTTTTTCTTCACTCATTGCTGTAATTCCTTTTAAAATATTTCCCTAATGAATCATAACACACCCCGGAATAAAAGTGTATATTATTGTGTACAATTCTTAATAAATAAGAAAAACCTTTATTTACCTTTTATGATTGTGCTATAATATAAAAAGTAGTGCCAATTTTACGATTTTCTAAAGGAGGCTAATATCATGAATTATGGTAAAAAAGGAGTCAAAACCAGACAAAAGGAATTAAACTCCACTGCAGTAAAATTAGGAAAGAAAGCCAAACTTTCAGCATTGAAAGTATTTTTATTGTGCATATTAGGTGTCGGTATTATCGGTATGAGTGCTGGTATCGGTTTATTTAAAGGAATTATCAGTTCTGCACCAGACCTGCCAGAAAGTGTATCTCCTTCCGGTTTTTCTTCTTTCGTATATGATATCGAAGGAAAACAGACAGCTAAAATTGTAGCTGCCAATTCTAACCGCATTCCGGTTAATATGTCCCAGATACCAGAAGACCTTGCACATGCATTTGTTGCCATTGAAGACGAACGTTTTTACGAACATAATGGGATTGACATTCAGGGTATTATCCGTGCTGGTGTGTCAGCAATTAAAAACGGAGAATTAGGCCAGGGTGCCAGTACCATTACACAGCAGCTTCTGAAAAACAACGTTTTCCAAGACTGGGTATACGAAGAATCTGACATTGAAAAAATCAAACGTAAGATTCAGGAACAGTATCTTGCTATCAAACTGGAAAAAACATGGGCAGAGGAAATGGGAACAGATACTGCCAAAGATAAAATACTTGAAAACTATTTGAACACCATCAACTTAGGGCAAAATACGCTTGGTGTACAGGCAGCTTCCCTTCGCTATTTTAACAAACCTGCTTATGAACTGACATTATCAGAGTGTGCTGTAATCGCAGGTATCACGCAGAACCCTTCCAGATATAATCCTATTTCACATCCGGAAGAAAATGCCAAACGTCGCAAAAAAGTTCTCTCAAATATGTTAAAGCAGGGTTATATTACGCAGGAAGAACATGACGAAGCTACCGCCGATAATGTATATGAAAGAATCCAGATTGTAAATCAAGAGACAGAAAATGCATCTATTAATACATATTTTGTAGATGCTGTCATAGATGATGTATATAAAGATTTGATTAACGTTGCTGGTTACACCGAAACACAAGCATACAACCTTCTTTATACAGGTGGTATCAGCATCTACTCTACACAAGACCCTGAAATTCAGGCAATATGCGATGAAGTATTCTCGAATGAGGATAATTATCCAAAAGATGTAAAATGGTATCTCAATTATGAACTAACTACTGTAAATAGTGTTGGTGAGCGCCAAAACTTCAGTACCGAGATGTTAAAGGCATATTTCAAAGCACAAAAAGCAAGTTTTAACCTTATCTTCTCTTCACAGGATGATGCTTATGCTGCCATTGAAGAATACAAAGCCTCTGTTCTTGGTGATGGTGATGAGGTATTTGCAGAAAAAATCACGCTGACTCCACAACCGCAGGTTGCGATTACCATTGAAGACCAAAGTACCGGTCATATTGTAGCTATGGTTGGTGGTCGTGGTCCAAAAGAAGCAAGCCGTACCCTAAACCGTGCAACTGATTCCAAACGTCAGCCTGGTTCTACATTTAAAATATTATCTACTTTTGCTCCTGCGCTTGACAGCGCTGGGATGACGCTTGCATCTGTGCAAAATGACGCACCATTTAACTATGAAAATGGTGCTCCAGTATCCAACTGGTACAGCCACACAGCAAGACCGTACTGGGGACTTTGTTCTTTGCGTTATGGTATTGAGCAATCATTAAATATTGTAACAGTAAAGACGCTGACACAAATATCACCACAGTTAGGTTTTGATTATCTGCTTAATTTTGGATTTACAACGCTTGTCGCTGGTGAGTACCGCAGTGATGGTAAATTCTACACAGATATTCAACAGGCAACTGCGCTCGGTGGTATTACGGACGGTGTTTATAATCTGGAGTTAACTGCAGCATATGCAACAATTGCCAATCACGGAACTTACATTAAGCCTAAATTATACACACAGGTTGTAGATCATGATGGCAATGTTATCCTCGATAATACCCAGCCAGAAGCTCGTCAGGTATTAAAAGAAACAACTGCATATCTTTTAACTGATGCTATGGTGGATTGTGTTACAAAGGGTACAGGTACTGCTGCGAACTTTGCAAATATGTCTGTAGCAGGTAAAACAGGTACTACTTCAGACAACAAAGACTCTCTCTTTGCAGGATTTACCCCATACTACACATCGGCAGTATGGATTGGATATGATAATAATGTTGTTATGAATAAATCAGAACTTGCTCTTTCCAAGAGTTTATGGCGTTCTGTCATGTCACGGATTCACGAAAATTTACCAAATAAATCATTTGACCGCCCAGCCGGTCTTGTATCTGGTACTGTCTGCAGCAAATCAGGAAAACTTCCAATTGCTGGCATCTGTGATTTGACACTCAGAACAGAATTATTTGCAGAGGATACGTATCCAACAGAAACCTGTGACGTACACTATCAAGGCATGGTATGTCAGTATTCTTTATTACCGGCTGAGGATACATGTCCATTTAAAGCCGCAGGCATTCTGGAACTTGCACCTATAGAACCAGCATCACTGCAAAGCGGTTCCATGACTTTGACAAATACAACAACAGATCCTCTCCAAGTTGGCGGAGACCCTCTGGCAACAACCTCAACAACAACCCAGAAGTGTCCACACAATCTGCTTTTTATGGCACAACCAAATATTGATGCTATACTGGAACAACAAAAACTGGAGATGACAAATGCTGCAATACTTGCACAACAACAGGCAGAGGCTCTTGCTGCACAGCAGGCGGCAACAGGTACAACCACCCAATAGCATGCCTGAAACAATACACACAACCCATAGTTTTTATAAAACAAATGAAGCTGTTGCATATCAAAAGTGTGCGCAGCTTCTTTTTGTATGCTACTATTTTTATCTGAAAAGAGTTGCTATGCGCCTGTTTCTGGGTGTTTATTTTTTCAGAAGGCTACTCCTTTCAGGAAAATGTTAGTATTTCTTAGCACTTGATTTTGATTGTATGCAACCGTCGAAGCACTGTTTGAGTCTTACAGAAAATGACAGTATATGCATGGCGCTCCGATAACCTATATTTGGCGTTTTCTGTAAGATGAGTTTTGCGAGACGGTTGTAATAAAAACCATCAAAATCAGGTGCTTAGAAATCCTTACATTTTTCTGATGAGTAGCCTTCTAAAAAAGTAAATGCCAAGAAACAGGCACATAGTAACCATTTGCAGATAAAAATAGTATCCTACAAAAAAAGAAGCTGCGCACACTTTTGATATGCAACAGCTTCCATTTTGTTTATATTATTCTATTCTGATTTTACTTGAGAATCCAATTCCTAATGCACCTTGTCCTGTATGGCAACACACTCCAAGCGAAAGGTTATCACACATTACCTGAAATCCTGGGAAAGCTTCTTCAATATCTGCTATCCATTGCTTCGTTTCTTCTTCCGAAGCACTAGAAGCTGCCAAAAGGTACATATCCTTACTCTGATACCAGCCTTTATATTGTGTTTCTAATTCATACTTCATTGCCTCAATCATGACTTTTTTCGCCTTAGAAAAACCACGGCAATTTTTATAAGCATCGAGTGTTCCAACATCCAACTTTAATACTGGTTTGATATTTAAAACAGTACCAATGGTTGCTACGGTAGGTGTAATCCTTCCACCTCGTTTGAGAAATTCTAAGGTCTCTACGCCAATGTAGATTGACATCTTATCTCTGGCATTTTCTAAAGCATCTCTGATTGCTGCTGCCGAATGTCCTTCCTCTATCAATCTAAGCGCATCCAGAATCGCGCAATGCAACAGTGTTGATACTCTGCCCGCATCTACAACATATACTCTACCATCATATTTTGGTTCTTTAGAAATTGCATATGATGTTGAACAGGAACCACTCAAGCCACTGCTAATTGGTATATAAAGAATTTCATCATAAATTTCTAGTGCTTTATCCCATAATCCCATTACCTCTGCTGGAGCAGGCTGGGATGTTGTCACTTCAATGCCAGAATTTAACTTTTCAAAAAAAGCTTCTCTTGTAATTGAAATATCTTCATACAGGCATTCCTCTTCAAAATAAAATGGCATCGGGAGTACCATAATGCCCATTTCCTTCGCTTCCTGCTGCCCAATTCCACTGTGGCTATCTGTTACAATACCGACCTTTTTCATGCCGACGTTCACCCTTTCATTCTATCCATAAACCAATTGTAACAAAAGCGGAAATCCTATAAAAGATTTCCGCTTTTAAAGCTGATAACGGGAATCGAACCCGTGACCTCCTCACTACCAATGAGGTGCGCTACCGACTGTGCCATATCAGCTGATTTTGCTCTGAAATAGAACAGATATCGAAAGATATTGTATCATCCAGTCATCTATTTGTCAACGAATTACTTTCCGTAGCTTATTCTTAATCCTCTGCAATGCGTTATCCGTTGATTTATCGTCTCTCCCAAGCACCTTTGCAATCTGCGTATAACTCATGCCTGTCACATACAAATCCAGCACCTGCTTTTCAAAGCTACTAAGTTCCTTATCAATCATCTTCTCAAGCAGCTCCAGATTCTCTTTATCAATGAGAAGCTCCTCCGGGTTTCTGTCTGCTACATCAGACAGGACATTCACAAGCTCAGTTTCGGCTTCCTCGCCTTGCTCTGCCGTACTGGCATAAAGCGATATATAGGAATTAAGCGGCATATGCTTCTGTCTGCCGGATGCCTGTACGGCTGTGTACATCTGTCTCGATATACAAAGCTCTGCAAATGTATAAAAGCTTGCATCTCTGCCACTGTCATAATCTCTAACCGCCTTAAACAGTCCGACCATGCCTTCTTGAATCAAATCTTCTCTGTCTGCCCCAAGAATATACATAGATTTTGCCTTGCTGCGTACAAGATTTTTATACTTATTCATAATAAAATCCATGATATTTGTCTCGCCGTCACGAAGGCGTACAATCAATTCTTCATCACTATACTGCTCATATGCCTGTCTCATGCCAACTCCCTTATTTTACTGTGTATATGTTATTTCACTGACATTTCTTCCTGTCACCCAAGTACATTACACTGTTTATCCTTGAATTCTCTGTCTTACAATTTCATATGCAAGTACGCCTGCTGCCACAGACGCATTCAGGGAATCTATATCCCCTTTCATCGGAATAGATGCGACAAAATCGCATTTTTCTTTTACAAGACGTCCAACACCTTCACCCTCATTCCCAATGACAAGTCCTATCGGTCCCTTTAAGTCAAGCTTGTACATCTGTGTACCATCCATGTCAGCACACACAAACCAAAGTCCTTTTTCTTTTAATTCTTCAATTGTCTTTGCAAGGTTTGTGACCTTTGCTACTGGTGTATAATTAAGTGCACCTGCAGATGTTCTTGCAACTGTTGCGGTAAGTCCTACCGCACGATTTTTAGGAATGATAACACCATGTGCTCCTGCCAGATTGGCTGTACGAATAATCGCACCAAGATTGTGTGGGTCTTCAATATTATCAAGCAGAAAAACAAATGGAGGTTCCCCTTTTTCTTCTGCCAGTTTTAAAATATCATCCACGTCTGCATATTCATAAGCAGCCGCATACGCAATCACGCCTTGATGCTTTCCCGTTTCTGACATTTGATCCAGACGGTCTCTGCTTACATATTTTACAAGCGTATCATGCTTTTTCGCTTCTCTCTTGATTGTCATAATTGGTCCATCCTGACAACCATCCTGAATAAAAATTTTATCTATTGGCTTACCAGAACGGTAAGCCTCTATTACCGCATTTCTGCCTTCAATCGTCAATTCTTCGTAACGCATATTATATCTCCATTTCTACTCGTTCCAATCCTAGCTTGATTAATGCCACTGCACGCTCCATCTGATTTGTCAGATACAAATAGCCAATCAATGCCTCATACCCTGTTGCCTTACGATACGCGCCAAGAGAAGCATTTTTTGCACTAGAATGAGATTTGGCATTTCTGCCACGCTTATATACAGCCATTTCTTCTTCTGTTAAGTCTGACTGCAATGCTTCAATCATCTTCGCCTGTGTCTCAGCCTTTACAATATGAGTTGCGGATTTATGTAAACCGTTAACACCACGATTTCCTCGAAGTACTATCACACTGCGAATGACAAGATCAAAAATACAATCTCCAATATATGCCAGTGTCAGAGGGGAATACGTATGCACATCCACCTCTTCACACTGAAACTGCTCTTTGATATGCTCTAACAGGGTTAAGCTCTTTTCCATTTTACACCTTCACGCGTATCTTCCAAAATGATACCTTTGTTTAACAGTTCGTCTCTGATTTCATCCGCTCTTGCAAAGTTTTTAGCTTTTCTTGCTGCCTGTCTTTCCTCAATTAACGCTTCAATATCCGCATCTAACATTTCAGCTTCTTTTTCTACAATCAATCCACAGATATCGGATAATTGTTTAATTTCATCAATTAAGCTCTGGATAAATGCTTTGGATTTAGAGGCATCCGCATTTGTATTGGCAAATTTGACAAGTTCAAAAATAACCGAAATCGCATCTGCTGTATTGAAGTCATCATCCATAGCTTCATCAAATTTTGCAATGTATGCCTTTGCTTCTTCTAATTGTTTTTCCTCTTCCTCTGTCATTGCTTCTGTCTGTGCATTAGCGAATAGATAGTTTAAGTTATCTACTGCTGTCACGATTCTTTCCAGTCCGTTTTTCGCTGCTTCCATTAAGTCTGCACTAAAGTTTAACGGACTTCTGTAGTGCGCTGAGAGCATGAAGAAGCGGAGTACCTGTAAATCATATTTTTCTGCAATGTCTCTGACTGTAAAGAAGTTACCTGCAGATTTACTCATTTTCTTATTATCAATATTTAAAAATGCATTGTGCATCCAGTATTTTGCAAATGTTTTGCCATTGGCTGCTTCCGACTGTGCAATTTCATTTTCATGATGTGGGAACACAAGATCTTCTCCACCTGCATGAATATCAATTTCATCACCGAGATATTTTTTGCTCATAACAGAACATTCAATGTGCCAACCTGGTCTTCCATCACACCAGTCTGATGCCCAGTAAGGCTCACCATCTTTTTTCGGCTTCCAAAGTACAAAATCAAGTGGATCTTCTTTTTGATCCTCACCAGATACAAGCAGTGAACGATTCCCTCCTTGTAAATCATCAAGATTTTTATGAGATAGCTTACCATATTCTTTAAAACTTCTTGTGCGGAAATAAACTGTGCCATCTGCAGCCACATAAGCATGCCCTTTCTCAATTAATGTGCCAATCATCTCCAGCATACCGCAGATTTCCTGCGTTGCAAGTGGATGTGTTGTTGCAGGCTTTACATTCATAGCTTCCATGTCTTTTTTGCATTCTGCAATATATCTTTCTGAGATAACGGATGCATCCACACCTTCTTCAATTGCTTTTTTAATAATTTTATCATCTACATCCGTAAAATTGGATACGTAGTTTACTTCCAAACCTTTATGCTCCATGTATCGGCGTACTGTATCAAATACAATCATCGGTCTTGCATTCCCAATATGAATCAAATTGTATACGGTAGGTCCACACACATACATACGTACTTTTCCTGGTTCAATTGGTACAAATTCTTCTTTTTTCTTTGTAAGCGTATTATAAATCTTCATCTTTTTCCTCCTGTTGTTGCTAATGAATGCTAACTGCTATTTCTTATAATAATACTATGCTTTCATTTTTAACTGTCGTTTCAGTTCTCTAATTTCTTTTTCCATTTCTATCATGCGGTTTGTCAACTCACTATCTGCATGCTGCAAATTTGCAATATCTTCCTTGACAGGATCGGGCAAATGTCCATGATCTAACTTCTCAGACGGGTTGCTTGGATCCATACGTTTTACAACACGCCCCGGCACACCAACTACAGTAGAATGTGGCGGTACTTCATGTAGTACGACACTTCCAGCACCAATTTTTGAGTTATCACCTATGGTAAATGAACCCAAAATCTTTGCACCCGCACTAATCATTACATTGTTGCCAATGGTCGGATGTCGCTTACCATGCTCTTTTCCTGTACCACCAAGCGTGACCCCCTGATAAAGTGTTACATTATCACCGATTATCGTTGTCTCACCAATAATAACACCATTTCCGTGGTCAATGAAAAATCCCTTGCCAATCTGCGCCCCTGGATGAATCTCAATGCCCGTCTTTCTAACTGCACGCTGCGATATCCATCTTGCCAGAAAAAATTGTTTCTTCGTATATAGTTTGTGGGCAATCCGGTAATGCATCATCACCTTAAAGCTGGGATACAGGAATACTTCCATTGTAGAATGAATAGCAGGGTCCCGTTCCTTGATGACCCGAATTTCTTCTTTGATATTACGAATCCATCCCATAGTTACCTCCATACAAAGCAGTGTGATACACACGTTGCAATTTTTGCACAAATACAAAAGCGGACAATTTCATCTCTATTAGAGACGAAATTATCCGCGGTTCCACTCTAGTAAAGGACAACTATATAAGTCCTTCTCTCATAGCACGTAACGTGTGCGAATCGTATTCGGATACTGACAAATCTCTGTGTTCCCCGAATCAGCTCAGAAATGCACTTCGGTAATATTTCCATTAGAAATGCTTTCAGCCGGTGGCACTTCCTCTCTGACATGTTCCTATTACGTACTCTTTTTCTTCAACGCCTTTTTATGATTTCTATAATTCAGCATATGCAAAATCCAAGATTTTGTCAATAGTGAAATCTCTTCCAGTATGCATTTTTCAACCAAATTACAGCACTGTCGGGTCACTGTCTCTTACATCCACTGCAACCTTCACACTTACCTGCTGCGTTTTGACTGGTCACATCCACATCATAATAATTAAACGGACTCGTTAAAAGGCAGATTGCCTGAGAAGAGATACCTTCTCCGCTTCCTGTAAATCCAAGTCCTTCTTCTGTTGTTGCTTTTACATTCACCTGTGTGATATCAATCCCCAACGTATCTGCAATATTCTGACGCATTGTATCAATATAGGGACGCATTTTCGGTTTCTGCGCAATGATAGTTGCATCAATATTTTCAATCAGAAATCCATTTTCATTTAACAGCGTTCCAACATGTTCTAATAGTTTGATACTAGAAGCACCTTTATATGCCGGATCTGTATCTGGAAAATGTTTCCCAATATCTCCTAATGCCGCTGCTCCAAGTAGTGCATCCATAATCGCATGTAATAGCACATCCGCATCTGAATGTCCTAACAATCCTTTTTCATATGGAATGTCTACACCACCAATTATCAATTTTCTATCTTCTGTCAATTTATGAACATCATATCCCATTCCAATTCTCATCTGTCTTCTCCCTTCTTAACACCATTTACTTCCTTGCCCACATCATCTATCTGTAAATGTTCTGCTAGTTCTGCAATTTTGCTGTCTAAAGCATAATTCCGTTCCTTTGGCATAGCATCTTTATACTCCTGATAAAGCGCATCTCCTGCACGTGTCATCTCCTGATATAATTCTCTTGCAGACATCAGTATTGCACCCTGTCCTCTGATAATAACCTGCTCTAGTCCATCAGAAGTTGCTACGATAACTCTATATTTTTTACTATTTTCATGCGCAAATTTTTCAATATACTGATCTGCTGTTTCTGCTTCCTTCGTGTAAACAACATGAATATTGTGATAGTCCATGACTGTAGTATCATGACCTTTGACTTTATAAGCGTCAAAAACCACAATGAGTTTGCAGCCACGAACTGCCTGATAGTTACAAAGCATATCCAACAGCTTTCCTCTGGCACCTTCCATATTCGTCTCAGTCAATTCTTTTAACGAATCCCACGCATATATAATATTATATCCATCCACAAGCAAGTATTCCTCTTCCTTCTGAATTGGATTATAAGTTCTTGTACCACTATATGCCGCATGATCTGTCCGTTGTCTATTTGTTTTCTTATAAGCTGATGTCTTTCCCTTTGTATTGGCATAGGCTGTTCTTGCCAGAATCGCATCAATTTCTTCTACGTCAATCCATTCGGAAACGGTTCTACTTCCAGTATGCACTGCTTCACTCGTGCTGTTCTGCTTTTCCTGAACATTCGCTGACAATGATAACGGACTTGGTATATGCATATATTCTTTTACCTGCTCCCAGCCTACAACAAAACCAGCTCCATGTGCACAGAATACCGAACCTGTCGGATTATCCAAATCACGTTCCGAATCATACCCAATCTGGGTTATCACCTCTTCTGCGTTATGACATGGCGCATATCCTGCAAATGTACAAAATAGTCTTCCATGTCCTTTTGTATAGGAGGCAACCTCTTTCTGATAATCCCGCATTCTGATAACAGGTACACTTCCCTTCAGCACTGCCGTTCCCACTTCACTTTGCTGCAATACAAATGTACCCTGCATCTTATCAATATCACTCATTGCCCTGCCAACAACACTCTCTGGCACCTCCAGCGTAAATTCATAAACCGGTTCCAGTAAAATCGATTCCGCTTGTTTTAAGCCTTGTCTAAGCGCACGGTAAGTTGCCTGTCTAAAATCACCACCCTCCGTGTGCTTTAGGTGGGCGCGTCCTGCAATCAACGTAATACGCATATCGGTAATGGCAGAGCCGGTTAACACACCTTTATGCTCTTTTTCCTCCAGATGTGTCATAATAAGCCTCTGCCAGTTTTTATCTAAATCGTCTTCACTGCAATTGGACATAAACTGTAATCCACTTCCAGGTTCTCCTGGCTCTAATAACAGATGGACTTCCGCATAATGGCGCAGTGGCTCAAAATGTCCCACACCTTCCACACGGTTGGATATCGTTTCTTTGTATACAATATTGCCCGTACCAAAAGCCACTTCTACACCGAAACGTTCTTCTATTAGATGCTTTACAATATCAATCTGCACTTCACCCATCATCTGGATTTGAATTTCCTGCAAATTTTCATTCCACACAATGTGCAGTTGTGGTTCTTCCTCTTCTAATTGACGCAGCTTCGGAAGCATCACTGCCACATCACACGTAGGCGGCAATTCCAATCGATATGTTAACACTGGCACAAGGATTGGCATTGCAGAAGCATTCTCTATCCCCAATCCTTGTCCCGGACAAGTACTGTTCAAACCGGTCACAGCACAGATACTACCAGCTTTTATCTCGTTTACCATCTCATATTTGCCACCAGAATATAGACGGATCTGATTCACTTTCTCTTCCTTATCGTCTGTTGGTGTTGTTTTCACTTTCAGGCTTCCACCTGTAATTTTCATATGTGTCAGACGGTTTCCCTGCTCATCTCTTGTAATCTTAAATATTTTAGCCCCAAACTGCTCTGGATATGTCTTTGTCAGCGTATATTGCTCCAATCCGTGCAAAAATGCTTCTACCCCTGACAATTTTAGTGCAGAGCCAAAATAGCATGGAAACAGCTTTCTATCTGCAATCAATTGTCTGATATATGCAGCTTCTACCCTGTCTGTTTCCAGAAACTGTTCTAATGCTGTCTCATCACACATTGCAACCGTTTCATAAAAATCTCTATTTCCTTCTTCTGTGAAATCAATACAGACATCCTGCAACCGCATTCTGCATTCTTCCAACAATACCTCTCTATCTGTTCCATCCTGATCCATCTTATTGATAAAAAGAAAGGTAGGTATGTGATACTGCTTTAATAAACGCCACAATGTCTGGGTATGTCCCTGTACACCATCTGCACCACTAATAACAAGAATTGCATAATCAAGCACCTGTAAGGTTCGTTCCATTTCTGCCGAGAAGTCCACATGTCCTGGGGTATCTAGCAATGTTAATTCCACATTCTGCCACGTCATAAGCGCCTGTTTGGAAAAGATGGTAATTCCCCTTTCCCGCTCTAACGTATACGTATCCAGAAAGGCATCTTTGTTATCGACCCTTCCTAATGTACGGATATTACCGCTTGTATATAACATTGCTTCTGATAAAGTTGTTTTTCCTGCATCTACATGTGCAAGAATACCAACGACTATTTTTTTCATCCCATTTCACCTATTATTTCTTCGCACGTCTACGGTTCACATACTCAGTCAGTTCTGGCTTCATCTCAATAAATATCTGTGCAATTTCTGCATCAAAATGTGTACCTGCACAGCGTGAAATTTCTGCAAATGCCTCTTCTATATCCATTGCGTCCTTGTATACACGTTTGGATACTAGTGCATCAAAAACATCTGCGACTGCCATAATTCTTGCTGCAAGTGGAATCTCTGTTCCTTTCTTACCATACGGATATCCACTTCCATCCCACTTTTCATGGTGATATGTCGCAATATCCCTTGCCATCTGCAGCAAATATGGATCTGCATCTTTATCTAAAATATCATCTACAATCTGACCACCAAGCGCCGCATGTGTTTTCATAATTTCAAATTCTTCCGGTGTAAAGCGTCCCGGTTTATTTAATATCACATCGGATATTTTAATTTTGCCCACATCATGTAAAGGTGCTACCTTCGCTGCTACCTTAACAAACTGTTTTGTCAGAATCTCTGGATACAGATTCCGACGCTTCATTTCTTCCGCTAACATTCTTACATAAGCAGAGGTATTTCTTACATGCTCACCTGTATTGCCATCCCTGCTCTCAATCAAAGATGCCATGCTTTCGATTACGCCCCACTGCATTGCTTCCATCTTTTTGGATTTCTCTTTGATTTCTGCAGTCTGTTCATTGACTCTCTTTTCAAGTTCAATACTCATGGTTTCAAGTTCCTGTCTACGCTTTAACATCTGACGCAAGCTGGAAAATACCCATGTTACAAATGCGCCAATCCATAACAGTACTCCTGTAAGATAGATATTAAAATAAACAGTTTCCCACAATTCTGCTTCTTTTACAATCGTATATGTGGATTGCTGAACGATTTTCTCCTCACTATTATCATAAATCTGCAAATACAGTGTATATGTCCCATGTGGCACATTCGTATAAGTCAATGTATCAAGTGTGCTCTGGCGTACAATGACTGGCTTGGAATCTAGCCCCTCAATATAAGCACAAACTTTTAAATCCGTCAGCGTATAGTTACAGATAGATGGTGTAATAGAAATTCTTTCCACCTCAGATGCAACTGTATAAACACCATTCTCTGGTTTTATTACAGTTTCATCCGCCATAAAATTCCCAATCTGCATCTTATAGTTTCCGTCATATGTATAATTATCTGTCATGGAAATGGTTTCTACACCATTATTCGTACAAAAATGTAACTTGTCTTCCTCATCAATATAAGTCCATGAATTGGCAGTAATAGAATTGCGCATTCCATTGCTTTGATCAAACAGCTGATACTTGATTTTTTCCTCAGATAACAGATTTTCCGGATCTGCAACAAAAATACCGCGACTGGATAAAATCCATGCTTTTCCTTCATGAATTAATACATCATAGTTATTAAAATATGGAAATTGTTCAATTTTTCTAATCTGGTTATTCTCCATATAGCTTAGAGAGTTACTTGTAACAACAAAGTATCCATTGTTATATGGTGTCATACGAAGAATAATCAAGGAAGTAAGTCCTTCTTCCTCTGTCAATATCTCTTGCACCTTTCCATCTCGAATAACATAAATACCCGAACCATCACTTCCTGCATAAACAGTACCATCTGGACCTTCCGCAAGACTTAATATCTGTGTTGTTGTCAATCCATCTCGTTCTGTCAAAACGCCAGTAACTTTACCATTTTCAATAAAAGTAATTCCTTCACTGCTGCCGGCAACAACAGTTCCATCTGTGAGTTCTAACATACAACGGAATCTATCACCGGCTGTACCATTATTTTCCTCATTGTATGTTTGAATCGTACCATCTGCACTATAGCAAACCAGACCTTCTCCGCCATAACAGCAAATCCACATACGATTCATAGAATCTACTTGCAAAAAACGAATACGTACATTACCCAAACGATCTGCCAACTGATTTCTTATTACCTTACGTGTAACAGGCTCAATAATCTGCAATCCACTATCAGTTGCACAGTATAGCTTTCCCTGAAACTCTGTAACCGCATTCACTACCGTACCCTCAAGTACACTATTTTCATGAATATTTACAAAAATATTCTTACATAACTTCAGCACACCAAACCTGGAAGAAGCAAACCAGTAATTGCCTTCATAATCCTGCATCATACTTTCCACAGAACTATCAAAACCGGAATATTTTAACATATTTACACGATTTGTTTCATCCAGATATCCAATTCCTTTATCTCCACATAGCCAGATAGCATCATTACTATCCTGTTGGATGCGCATAACCCCTGAAAGAAGATAACATGGTATCTTTTTGGTTATCTGTAAGGTTGCCTTTTGCACTTGTGCGCAAAGCAAATAACCACCCGTTGTACCTATATAAAAATCGTCTCCTGTCGCATATACGCTAGTATAGGATACTGCTCTATCCATGCTTGCGAAAGTACCTATCACCTTATCATTCTGAAGCATAAACAATGTTCCATTCCCATTAATAGCAACAAGAAGACCACTATTGTTTTCTGCCATACTAACGATACCACTTAACTGATCATCCAAAACCGTTACCTGCTTATTACTATCAATGCGGGCAATTTCGTCTGTCGTCCCGACATAAATACTTCCATCCGCTGTTGTCATTAATGTTCTGACTGCATTGGCTGGCAGACCATCTTCTTTGGTCAAAAAAGAAAAGTTCCCCTTTTCATAAACAACAAGCCCGTGATCATTCGTTCCAATCCAGAGACGTCCTTCCTGATCGGTCACCATTTCCGTTACATTAGAGATTCCTACCTCTGTAATATACTCAAATCTCGTTCCATCGTACCGCGTCAAACCTGCATAACCACCAATCCAGATGTAGCCATCCTCTGTTTCAGCAATGGCATTTGCCTCGGAAGAAGGCAGTCCAGATGTATTATTATAAATAATCTTTTCATAATCATAATAATTGATATATTTTGTTTCATCTGCATATACAATCTGCGGAATCACAGGTGCCAGGCAAGACGCACACACAGCACAAATTACAAGCATATGTAAATGATTTATCAAAGAACTCTGTTTCCCTTTTTCTATCGTTCTCTTATTGCTGCGACGAATGAACTGATATGCCAAAAACACACATATTTGTTTATCCACAATGTTTACAACCGACTCATCTGCCAGTGTACAGATAATGTCAGGATAACCCTGGAATTTTAACATATCATAAAGAGCGTCACCCCATATGTTACCTGTATAACCTTGATAAAACATAATATCTAATGGAGTTGCCATTACAACTGTCAGCACACCAATGACAAAGCTTGCAATCATAGCCGGAGTAAACTCATCCATATATCCCCTTTTTGCGCAGAAACGATATGCACATGCTAACATAATTCCTATGATAATGTACGGAAAAGCCATCGGATTGGCAATGCCTTCCATAAGATTTACTACTACCATAGATATCATCGCACCATATATATTCGTATAATACGCAGCAAGGCAGGTTCCAATAGTATCAAGCCACACTGGTAACTGCAATGCACCCTTTACTATTACCCCTGCATAATTAATTCCTATACATAACAATACAATTATACTAAAACGACATATCTTGTTCTCTTGTATTTTCATCACAGGCCTCCTTAAATATTACTATTACTTTAGCATATTTAACCTATAATCACAACAGTTTCACGTAAGGGATAAAGACGATATTTCAATTATCAATTCACTGTTGTAACATAATAAAAGGAGCCATATTACCAATGTCCCTTTTACTTCATGACATTACGCATATGACTCCTTTTTCCATATTTTATTGTACTTCTGTCAATGTAATATTATCAATGATAACACTATGTTTATCTGAAATAGCCGCTCCGTCTACTGCTCCCATAGAAATACTCAAAATAGTTGCTGTATCTGTATCATGTTCCATTGTAAAGGTTGTAGAGAATGTCTGGTAATCCTGTGTTATATCAATCAGCGTTGAGCCTGAATATGCTGTCCAATCATCATCAGCCGAACCGTCACGCTGTAATGCATACATGATTTTTCTGTCTATTGTAGCTTTGGCATCCATCGTTAGTGTGTATGTCTTGCCTTTTTCCAGCTTAATTCCATTCTGTTTTAACTGAATATACCAATCCAGACTTCCCGTTTTCATAATATCCATACTGAATGCATTATCTTCATTCAGACTATCGATTACATAACTGACATCCGAAGTGTTATACGCATAGACCTCATAACCAGTCATTCCATTTGAGAAATCACCATTGATTAGGAGTGCATCCTCTTGAACACAAACATTATCAAGATAAATTTCACCGGATACTCCAAGTAAAAATGCGAGTTCTGATCCATTTAAATCTGCCGCTGGCGTAAATGCATATTTATAGGTTGCTTTCTTTGCGGTTAAGGCAACATCCCACGCCTGTTCTGCTATCTGTGTCTGAATTGTTTTGTCACCATCAGCATACGCATCAAAACTGAGTATATAAGTTTTACCACCCTTGATAGCAACAGCTTCCTGTTTTACACATACTTCCTCTAATGCAGCAACTGTATCTGGAACAGTCACTTTTAATTCACGTACATTATTTACATTGGTAACTGCCGCTTCTGCTCCTTCCATTTTACTTTCAAACATCCAATAATCCAAACGATTGTTTCCTTCCTGAAACTCTCCATTATAGACATAATTTCCATTCGGAAGAACATTTTTTTCATTCGTCTCAACTTCAAATTCGCCAATCTTCTCTACTCTGACATTGGAAATATGTACCCCCGCTATTGACATTTGATTACCAAAATTGAATTCCAGTCTTCCATTCGGATCACTATTTCCAGTCATATCAAATGGAAACTCATATGTCTGTTTCTCCGTTGTCAGCATGACACGTGTATCAGGAAGATATCGAATCCATCCATTATCTGGTGCTGATATATCAACGATGACGCTTCGCGCTTCTTCTGCATAAGCATCAAAGGATACTTTATACTGATGACCACAAATCATTGGAAGATTCGGCTGCACAAGCTGCACACTATAATCTAAATCCCCTATACTTCTTGGACTAATATGAATCGCATGATCTGATATTTCTGCACTTCCACTTCCTGTTCCCGCTAACAGAAACTGCCAGTTATCTGCTTCTGTTAAATCTTCTGCCACAGCAAAATCACCATTTACAATATAATTTCCACTTTCGTCCGCTTCACTGAATACGACTTCTTTTACGGGTTTTGTCACATTCTCATCATAGTTGTCTTTTTGATATACTTTGACATAATCTACACACAGTGTTGCATTTTCTCCAAATTCCGTACTTTCATCTGGATTTCCTGGCCAGTTTCCACCTACTGCCAAGTTTAAAATCATATAAAATGGCTGGTCATAAGGAGCTGGATATGTTACTTCTCCATAACCTGTTTTCTTAGTAAACCAATCGTTTTCTGTATGGTATAAAATACCATCTACATAGAAACGAATCTCTCCTGGTTCCCATTCGCAGGCAAAGACATGATACTCACTTGCAAAATCACCATCCTCTAGCACATAGCTTCCCTGACTTTGCGTATGTGGCTCACCGAAATGTAATGTACCGTGTGTTTCATCTGTATTATCTCCGAGTACCTCCATGATATCGATTTCACCACACTTTGGCCATTGTCCATACAAATTTTCATCTGTAGGCATCATCCAAAATGCTGGCAAAAATCCCTTTCCACTTGGTACTTTGGCTTTTGCCTCAAAACGTCCATATTTATAATCATGCTTATTCTGCGTATTCACTCGACCCGATGTATAATATACATTGCCTTCTTCATCAAGTGCTTTCAATGCCTGAATAACCAATTTTCCATCTTTTACATAAATATTTTCTGAAGAATCTACATATTCCTGCAATTCATTATTAACCCAGCCCGGCTCATGATATTCATAATTCCAATCCGCCAGATTCAGTGTATCACCATCAAAATTATCCTCCCAGACAAGATTATATGCCACGTCAATTTCCTCCTGTACAACTACCGCTTCCTTTGTTTTTGCTTCCTCCATTGTTTCTGTCATGTTCACTGCTTCATCAGATACTTCTTTATTGCTGCATCCTGCAAGCATACCGACAGACATCGTTACTGCCAATAACATACATACTATTTTTTTCTTCATTCTTCATATCCTTTCTTGCATATGTGACGAGTTATCTTTATGTCTCAACTATATCCAAATCACAGTGTATAATATATAAAATTGTTTATTAAAATATCAAATTCTTGTCCATTTTCATACTTTATATCCACAAATGCAAAGAGGCACTACAGATATGGATATGTCCCTGTCTACTTGTCAGGGTGTATATCAATATCTGTAGTGCCTTTGCTAAGTATAATATTAAAAAATACGTGTATTAGAATTTGGCATTTAATGCGGTAGAAATATCTGTTATCATATCTTCTACTGCTGCTCTGGAAGCATCTCCGAAATTCTCTGCTCCAAATTTTGCATATGCTTCCTGTTTATATGCTGCAATGATGCCTCTGGATGAGTTTACAATTGCACCAAGACCATCTTCGTTAAAGAAGTGAACGAGGTCCGCACCTTTACCACCTTGTGCGCCATAGCCTGGTACTAAGATATATGCTTTTGGCATAATGTTACGAAGCACTTTACCCATTTCTGGATAAGTTGCACCTACAACAGCACCTACATAGCTATAAGAATCGCCCATGTGATCTGCTCCCCACTCAGCTACCTTTTCACCAACTATTTCATATAATGGTCTGCCATCAATCAATCTGTCCTGGAATTCTCCACTACTTGGATTAGATGTTTTTACAAGAATAAAAAGACCTTTTTTCTCTTCTTTTGCTACTTTTACAAAAGGTTTTACCCCATCAGAACCAAGATATGGATTTACAGTCACAAAATCTTCATCAAATCCTCTGAATTTGTTATTACCAATCTGTACCTGTCCAAGGTGTCCTACTGCATAAGCCTCGGATGTAGAACCAATATCTCCACGTTTGATATCTCCAATGACAACCAAATCCTTTTCTTTGCAGTATTCTACCGTTTTATGGAATGCCTTTAATCCCTCAATTCCAAACTGTTCATACATAGCAATCTGTGGTTTTACCGCTGGAATCAAATCATATGTTTTATCAATAATCTCTTTATTAAACTGCCAAACGGCTTCTGCTGCACCTTCTAATGTCTCGCCGAATTCAGCATATGCCTTTTTCAAAATATGCTCTGGAATGTAAGAAAGCATTGGATCCAGTCCTACTACAATTGGTGCATTTGTTTTCTGAATTTTGGATACTAACTTATTAATCATTGTCTCTGTTCCTTTCTCTTTTCATAAACGTCACTACAGTGTGACATCTTCTAAATCTTTTAATACAAATGGATTCTCTATATACTGTTCAAACTCTGTTCTCTTTACCCAGCAATACTCTCCAAAATCTTCTGACAGGGCAAACGCTGCATCATCTTCATTTACACTACACAGATATGCAATTCCTATCCATTGTGTTTCTTCCTGCATACCTGACCATGTATATAGAATCTTATCTATGCTTCCATCTACGCCAAGTGCTTCATGAATAGAACGTTTCACAGCGTCATCTGGCGCCTCTCCATGATTTACAACACCATCCACAAACTCCCATATGAAAGGATCTGGAATACGGTCATCTACCCAACGCTTTAACAATAAATATTTGCCATCTTTTTTTACAATGCCTTTCACACGTACAAATAAGTCTTGCATACAAATCCTCCTATACGAATACCTTTTCTGCTTGCAGACTGTCTGCATACTTTTTAATATTGGAAGCATTTACATATTTTTTATGAGTATCACCATTGACAACAACCAACGTCGGAGCCTGCATAACACCATAACGTGTTACCAATTCCATATTTTCCTCTGCATCAATGACAACGTAAGCAACGTCTTTTAAAGCCTCTTTTGCTATCTTACAATTTGGACATGTCTTTGTTGTAAATAGATATTTGACATCCTCTGGTGCCTTTACTGCCACAGTCACATCTTTGTCATAATTAGATAATGTTACAACACTTGTCATTGGACGCTTCAAACAGGAATTTTTAATATCATATTCTGTTCTATTTGCATATTCCTGTAATTTGCCATCATTCCAGTTCTGCACTGGTCTGTAGTAGCCCGTAATACGGCTATACACTTCTGTTCTCTTACCACATTTTGGACAGGTTGCCTGTTCTCCTACAATATACCCATGTGTATCACATACAGAATAGGTTGGTGATAACGTATAATATGGCAGTTTATAATTTTCTGCAATTGTTCTAACAAGATTTGCTGCTGCTTTCCAGTCAGGCAGCTTCTCGCCTAAAAACGCGTGAAATATAGTACCCGATGTATATAATGTCTGCAATTCATCTTGAATATCCAATGCATCAAAAATATCTCTTGTGTAATCTACCGGCAAGTGCGAAGAGTTTGTATAATACGGTGTATCCCCCTGTTTGCCTGCTGTTTTGATTGCCGGCCATCTCTTCTTATCGTGCTTTGCAAGACGGTAGGTTGTACTTTCTGCTGGTGTTGCTTCTAAGTTATATAAATCACCGTATTTCTCCTGATAATCAGAGAGACGGTTTCTCATATGATTTAAAACCTTTTTCGTAAACTCCTGCGTTCTCTTGTCTGTCATGTCTGCACGCAGCCAATTTGCATTTAGTCCCACTTCGTTCATACCAATCAGACCAATCGTTGAAAAATGATTGTCAAAGGAACCCAGATACCTTTTTGTATATGGATACAGACCCTCTTCCAACAATTTTGCAATCACACCACGCTTAATATGAAGAGAACGTGCCGCGATATCCATCTGTTTATTCAGACGTTTGAAAAAATCATCCTCATTTGCCGCCAGATAAGCAAGTCTTGGCATATTAATAGTAACAACACCAATGCTTCCTGTACTTTCGCCTGAGCCAAAGAAACCGCCCGTTTTCTTACGCAGTTCTCTTAAATCAAGGCGAAGACGACAACACATAGAACGCACATCACTTGGCTCCATGTCAGAATTAATATAGTTTGAAAAATATGGTGTACCATATTTTGCTGTCATTTCAAAAAGCAGACGATTATTTTCATTATCAGACCAATCAAAGTCACTTGTAATGGAATACGTCGGAATCGGATATTGGAAACCTCTGCCATCAGCATCACCTTCAATCATTGTCTCGATAAAGGCTTTGTTAATCATATCCATCTCTGCTTTACAGTCTTTGTATTTAAAATCCATCTCCTCGCCGCCAACAATTGCAGGAAGCTCTGCAAGGTCATTCGGCACAGTCCAATCTAACGTAATGTTAGAAAATGGTGCCTGTGTTCCCCAACGGCTTGGTGTATTCACACCATAAATAAATGCTTCGATACATTTCTTTACTTCTGGATAGGATAAATTATCTATTTTTACAAAAGGTGCAAGATATGTATCAAACGAAGAAAATGCCTGCGCACCTGCCCACTCGTTCTGCATAATTCCCAGGAAATTTACCATCTGGTTACATAATACAGACAAATGTCTTGCGGGTGCAGATGTAATCTTACCAGTAATACCGCCTAATCCTTCCTTAATTAACTGTTTTAATGACCACCCTGCACAATATCCAGTTAACATGGAAAGGTCATGGATATGGATATCAGCATTTCTATGTGCTTCTCCAATTTCTTCATCATAAATCTCGGATAACCAATAATTGGCTGTTACCGCACCAGAATTGCTTAAAATCAGTCCACCTACAGAATATGTAACAGTAGAGTTTTCCTTTACACGCCAGTCTTCTACTTTTACATAACTGTTAACCACATCTTTATAATCTAAAATCGTAGATTTCATAGTACGCATCTTTTCTCGTTGTTTACGATATAAAATATACGCTTTGGCTGCTTCTACGTATCCAGCCTGTTCTAATACTTTCTCCACGCTATCCTGAATATCCTCTACGTGAATCCCATCATCCTTCACCTTTGACTGAAAATCTGCTGTTACGCGAAGTGCAAGCAAATCAATGATGTCATTATTGTATTGCATGTCCGTCGCATTAAACGCTTTCATGATAGCATCATTGATTTTCGTCAGCGTAAAATCTGTTACTTCTCCTTCTCGTTTTATAACTTGAAACATTACCCTTAATCCCCTTCCTATTACACAATCCTTCGCTGTGTAATGTTACAATCTACTAATTCATTCACAAAATCCCACGTATAGAGATTGTATCATTGCCCTATAAAAAAGTCAACGAAAAAACACTATATCTTGTGTTTACATAAAGTAGTAGACATAAGATATAGTGTTGCAAAAATTTAAACATTTCCATTAATTAGGTCAATTTTATCTTGTTTTTAAAAATTCATATTCTCTTTTGGCAGTTGTGTCATCCGGATACAATTTTAAGTATGTTTCCATTAATACTGCCGCTTTTTTAAACTCTCCCATGTATTCATAAGCAACTATTTCATTAAACTGTAATTTCTGTTTTAGTGGATTATCTTCAATTGCAAGTCCTGACTGAAATGCCAAAAGCGCGGCATTATAATCTTCTACTTTTAATTTGCACAATCCAAGCTGATTACAAATTTCAGGATGCGTTTCGTCTTTGGCAAGATAATTCGTATAAACACTTGCTGCATAATTATAATCTCCAAGTGCTTCATAGGTTCTTCCAAGCATCAGAATTGTGTCTGGGTCGTCATTATCCTTTGCCTGCTCTAATAGATTTCTTGCATTTTCATAATCTTCCATATAATAGGCAATTCTTCCCTTATCGTAATCTGTCAAACTTTTATCTTGCAAATCAAGGGCTGCCTGCAGGTATTCTATTCCTTTTTCTTTGTAGCCATGCGCTGCCAATGCACAATGTACATCTATAATCATGGAATAGTCTGTTGGATTCAAAGAAACTGCCGTATCAAAATCTGTCACAGCACCATCAAAATCATTGCTTTCTAATTTGGCGATACCTCGCAGATAATAGGACATAATATCTTTCTTCTGTAAATTCAGGATTGCATCATATACTTTGATTGCCTTATCAAATTCACCATTTTTATAATACGCTGTTGCCAGATAATAGTTCACATCATAGTCAAGGTTCGTTACATACATCTTACTGTAGGTCAATGCCTTTTCAAACGCTACAACAGCATCTGCATACTGGGACAGTCCCATATAAGCCAATCCCTGACCCCTGTATAACAGTTCTGGCTCTTCATTATTGACTACTGCTTTTTCAAAATGTTCTAATGCCATATTATAATCAAGTGCTTCTACTGCCGCCATGCCCAGCTCAATGTTTTCACGACTCTGCCCCGAACCACATCCAGTACAAAAAAGGGCAATCAGCAAAATGGTTACAATCAGCAGACTTGTATTCTTTCGTATCATTGGTATCCCTCTTGTCAGTTTATCATTTCCGTATATTATACCCTAAAATGTAGTTCTTATAAAGGGGGAAATAAAGTTATTTTTTCTCCAATAAAGTTTTCTGTTCAGATACAGATACAGATGCCAATACTTGCGCCTCAATTGCCTCAATACCTGAAATCAGATTATTGTATGCAATCTTTTTCTTACTGCAGTTTTCTACCATTGCATTAACATTTTTTTGTGCATTCACAGCAGCATCCTGTTCACTGATAAGTTGTGCATAATAGCTCTGTCCAGTTGCATAGTCCTGAATTGTCTTGCCATCTTCACTAACACCTTTTAGTATAAACAGTTTTGAAAGTCCTTCCGTATTCTGTGTTGTCTTGCCTTCTGCCGCAATTGATTTTATTGCTGATGGAATCTGCATCTGGAAATGATTCCAGCAGGAATTGATAGTATCTAGATTTTGTTCAAATACCGTTCTTTCCTCATCACTTGTAGCTGTATTCATAACCTGCTGTAATATAGACTGGTATTGACTTTGTTGCAGTGTCCCTATTCTTTTAAACTGATTTATTTGTTCTGATAATGCTTTTTCTGCTGCCGACTGCATGGTCTCAAGCTGCATAAGTTCCTGACGAAGTATTTTTATTTTCTCTGTCCGCGCTTTTCTTTCTTCTGAAAGTGCCTGTCCACTAGCATCTCTTGGCGTAGAATTCACTAGAGACGGGGATACGGATGCCGCCATCATATCCAATACTCTTGCAAGACCTTCCGGTGTACCATGATTGGTTGCACGCACATCCACATGATATTTGGCTGAATTATCAGTGCTTCTTGTGTTAGAACTATGCGAACTGACACTACCACTGACATTTACTTTTACAATACCCAAATTAGCTGTTCCTGACACAGTCGCACTAAGATCTGTCGCACTTTCACTTTTCTCACTTTCCTTTACTTCCATATCAAATAAGACATTGACTTCATCTACCTGTAGGTTAGGAATTGGAACAATTGCAAGCAGTGGTACATCTACTTTCATCTCATCCTGATTGGTTGTTCCGTCTTCATTAAAAGATTTTTTTTCAAATTGAAATGTTGCTTTTCTAACATTTCCCTCGGTATCAAAACCGACTTTATTAATAAAGCTGGCTGTACTATCTGCAAGTTGCATGCTTGCATCTGCTGCAGCACGCAAAGGCGCGCCAATCAGATTCTCCATATCAAGTCCCGAAAACTGATCTCCTATTGCCATAGCGTCTCCTCCTTTTTAATTAACCGCGGCAAAAATGCCTGCATAATCTCAATATTCGATTTGCTTCCCATATATTGAATTGCAAAATTGATAGCAGCCTTTATGAATTGTTCATCACTGTATACATATGTATGCGCAAAAACCAAATGATTGATAAGCACCTCCGACTTTTCCGCTCCAAGAGCAACATTCACTTGTATCAATGGAATGTCACCATGTCTAAAACTATCCTCCAGTTGCACTTTTAACATATCCTCATCAAATTCTTCTATTTTTAGCGATTTCTGCAAATGCTCCATAATAGATTTTGCACATAAATTCACAGCTTCTGCCTTATCAGAGAAGAATTTTTCCATACATACTGCAAATTCCGATGTATTTATAGGCACCAAACGAACCGGCACTATTTTCTGCTTTACAAGATTTACAAATTTTTCTGCTACTTGCTCTTTGTTATCCATACATACCATGTATGCCATGCAGTACCCTTCGATAAATACCGGGTAGTACTGCCACGCGTTTTGATAACTGGTTGCATCTTTTCCTTCTATCATAATGAAAGAAATCGCATCATCTCCAAATGCATTGCTCCTATCACGAAGAGCACCACTTATCAATGTTGCATTCATATTGTCAGATGTCAAAACATGATATAAAAAAGTACACTCTGCATCCAATATTACAGGTCCTTGCTTTGTTGGCATAATATTGTCCTGATGTAAATCGGTTACTCCTGCTATCTTTGCCAGATATGCCAGTACCCCCATCTTTCTATAATAGTCTTCTGCTTCATTACTGGTAAATTCATAACACTTATTCACATATTCTTCCATACCATATGTCAAATCCTCTTCTTGATATTCATCTATTTTGATGCACGGGAGATGATATTTTTCATGAGGCATAAGCTCATTTATAAATTGCAAGAATCCATTCATACCGCCAAGTAAATTATCCACCACCATACTACGTGGTTTATACACGAGTTTTTTTCCGTCCTTTTCTACAAATAGCACCTGTCTGCCATGCATATGCGGATCAGAACCAGTGAGTGTAATGGTGTATCCTACAAGATCTGTCCAAGCAGCTCTTTGCAAAAAGGAAATCATACATCTCAATCGTTCAATAATCAAACTATATTTCTCATCAAAATACAAATTGTGTGATACGTTCATGATAGCCGCTTTATAGAGCTTTGCCATTTTTTCTGGTGTTGGTAATATCTCTAAACAATTCCCAGTCATAAGAATAACTATTCTAATATTTATAGAATCTATTTTATCAAATAATTCCCATATAGACAAATACACTTTTCCAAAAGAAATCCCATCTCTTTCTCTTGTCTCTATATTCATCTTAGTCAGAATGCCTGCATCTAACAATTTAACCAAAATATGGTATGTTGATTGTGAATCTATTGCGTTTATACACTTTATCATTCCTGCACATACTTCTGTTTTTCCCTCTTCTAGCTGTTTTTCGAACATAGTTTCTAATGACTGGATTTTTGTCTTCACTTCAATTTCCAATCTTGCTTCAACTTCTGAGACCGCATTATCAAAATCTTGCTTTTCAAGTGTTTGAATAGACATACATTTATTTCCTTTCTAGCCAATTCTGCTTTTTATGATACCAAATCATGATACATTATTTCCTCCACCATAAATGGTGTGTATTCTATCAGACAGATATATGGTATTTCGATTTTTTCTCCCGATGGTAATGCGAGATATAGCATTTTTAGTGTTCCATCAGAATGAAAATACACTGTTAATCCGCTAAAATAAACCAACCATAATTTCATATTCAATATTTCTTTTAAAGATATCACTTCATTTGTTTTACGCATCTCCACTCTCCTCAATCCATAACGGCTTCCGTACAAATCCTATATGATATGTTGTCTGTTGCATGGTTAGTTCATGTTCTCCAATCATGTAACGTCCTATGGAAATGTCTTTTCCTATAATCGTACCCTTTGGACTTTCCTCAAGGCACCTGTTTAATCGCTCTATCTGCAATTTCCGCGCTTCCTCCGATAATGGTTTGTTTGGATTTACACTTCCTACAGTCACGGTCTTTACATAATGTATCTTGGCATAATCTCTTTTGTGCTCATTATGCAAGCTGTACCCCTCCTTCCTTTAGCACCTCTACCTTATCTGTCAACATTGTCTCTTTGATTTTTAATATTTCAGATACAATGTTTTGTTTCATTTTTTCGTAATGCTGTTTATCATATGATACAAAATCTGTATGCTTAACCACACCAGAAGACTCCATATTATCCATTGTTTCTATAAATTCTGTTATTTCACTGTAAAGTCTATGTAAAGTTGCTTCCTGTTTTTTGAGTATATGCTTTTTATGAAAACGCTCTATTTCTTTTTCACCACCTTCTGTCTGCACTTTTACTGGTTCTGACTTAATTGGTTTGGTAACAGGATTTGCATTTAAAGCATCTAGGATACGCATATACCCTTCTGTTTCTTCTACAGATGTCAGCTTTATTCTATAATCAACCCGAGCGGAATCATCCGTACCTCTTTGCACTGGTGCACAAATTTTTCCTGTTATCATATCTCCTGCTTCATCTTCTACTACGAGAAGTTCCGCTGCAAAATTCACTGTTGCACTTTTCACCTTCAAATTAGGAACTGGAACAATAGACATTAACGGCACTTGAACTTCCACATTTTCCACATAAGCATTATCATCTCTCTCTGGATGTAATCGTTCATATGCCAGATTCAGATTTTTCAAATATATAATTTCTTTGCCATGTTCAATTTTACTAGTCCCCATACTTCTTATCTGGTCTATCGCAGATGCTGCAAGCTGCAGATTGGATTGCACAATTGCATCTAAAGGAGCATATACAAGCTCCGGCAATGGTAAAAACTGACTTTTTTCTTTGTCAATATTGGATTGCTGATACCCTGACTGCACTTGTTCATTCATTTCTTCGCTCATTTGTTCTTCCTCTCTTTCACCTTCATGTTCATTTACCTATTAATATATATGCAGACAAGCATAGACCTAGAACTACTAATTTAAAGGACATAAAAAAGCGCAAACGTCATATACATTAGTATCATTATGGCAATTGCCAAAATACGAATCTAAGGAGACCAACTATGAAATATGATGTCATTGTAATAGGTGCTGGTCTGTCTGGTTTGTCTGCTGCCAGCTTATTAGCCAAACGTGGAATCAAAACCGCTGTCATAGAACATGCCAACACCCCTGGCGGATCCTGTGGTATCTTCAAAAGACAGAATGCAATCTTTGATCAGGGTGCTGCTATGTTATACGGTTTCGGAGAACATGGTTTTAATGCCCACCGTTTTCTTTTTAATTGTCTACAAGAGCCTATCCAAATGATAAAACACGAACTCCTCTATACAGTTCATTACCGCGGCAGAAAAATTCATTTTCACGCTGATATCGACCGTTTTGTAGAAGAACTATCTGCCGTATTTCCGACACAAAGGAAAAATATCCGCAAATTCTATAAAGAAATGCAAAAATGTTATTTGCATGTCATTAGCGAAATCCCTAGTTATACAACACCTGATGAAACTAACCCAAAAGAAGCACTACGCAATGTTTTAAAGCATCCCTTATCTTATTTTAAATTTCTTTCATACCTGAATATCAGTGCAGATAAACTTCTAAGACAGTATTTCAATGACCCTGAAATTCTTCACTTTTTTGATAAGCTGACTTCTACCTATTGCTACGCAACCTTAGAAGAAGCACCTGCTATTCTGGCATCTGTCATGTTTATCGATAATCATGTAGGTGGTAGTTTTTATCCTGCCGGCTCTACACTATTTCTTCCTGGCAAGCTGGAAAAAGTGATTGAAGAAAATAATGGTGAAATCCGTTACGAAAGTACTGTCACAAAATTATTAGTAGAAAATGAGAAAATCCAGGGAGTTACACTAGAAACTGAAGAAACTCTATATGCCAATCAGATTATTTACTCCGGCACAGTATGGAATCTCTACCATTCATTATTACCAAGCGATATACTAACAGAAAAAGAAGTCGCTCTTGCATCCCAAATTCCGACTTATCCAAGTGTAGCACTATATGCTCTTGTAAATGCTTCTGTTATCCCACCAGACACATGCCCTATTGAGATGTTAGCTGCTAATCCTGATGCTATTGATGAGTCAGAAGTCACCGTATACATCTCAAGCCTGGACGACCATACATTATGTCCACCAGAGCAACATACCATTGTTGCCATAGGTCCTAGCTTTCGTGAATGGAATCCCAAGAATACAAAACAATATAAAGAACAAAAAGAAGAAGAGATAAGCCGTCTCGTTGCTATTTTAGAGCAACGTTTTCCCGGCTTTGCAGATAATATTTTATTTACAGAACTTGCTACACCGCATACGATTGAACGATATACACTAAAAAACGGCGGTGCGGCAGCAGGCCCAAAACAAATGCTTGGGCAACATATGCTTCTAAGACAACCAATCCGCACACGTTTTGAAAATCTTTACTGTTGTGGCGAATCCACCACTATGGGAACAGGAACCACTACAGTTACAATTTCAGGAATTGCTGCTGCCAATGCCATACTTAAAAAACGCGGTCTGAAACCTTATATCTGGCAGCCAGACATGAAAAACTATGTCCAAGTCATGCAGACACCCGTTCAACATGACTGGCTTGCAAAATGCTATCCCACACAGGAAGCTCAAATCATGCAGCTTGCAGGAAAATGCCAATACTGTTCCAATCCTTCCTGTTGTCAAAAAGCAGTGCTTGATATTCCGGGTATCATGCGCCGCACGACATGCGGTAACTTTACTGCTGCCAAAAAACTAATTCAAAATAGTAAAATACCACTCTCTGACACCGCTCTCATTGCTTGCGAAAAAAACTGTATACAATCCAAAACCCCTAACAGCACTGTCGCAATCAAGGAAATCATCAAAACCCTACAACAAAGCATATAGAATTACATTGGAATACTCTCCGCCACACACAATGCCCCATACCCGACCTGCGCATTCGGATAAACCGAGAAGCCTGGCAATTGCCTTGCGCCTCGTTGCAAGTATGCTTTCAATTTGGCACCATATAGGTAAGCATCATTATCCCGTACAATTCCCCATTCCATCAAAAGGGCTGATGCACCTGTTACAAAAGGCGTTGCAAAAGAGGTACCTGTGCGTGCCTCATAGCCTCCGCCTACGCGCGCCGTCATAATACCGACCCCCGGTGCAACAATATCTGGCTTTGTCAGCCAGATACCTTCTCGTGTGTCCATATCATTAGCCGCTCTATCACGGATTCCTTGTGCATACACATACCCGCGTCCCGAAAAATCTGCATAGGCATCATATTGACTGTTATAAGCCCCTACCGTAATCACCTTTCCTGCAGTAGAAGGAATGGTTAACGTCACATTCGGAGAAGGACGAAAAAAAGCAGTTTGTGTGTTGCGTATTGATGCACTAGGCAAGTAAAAGCTATAATTTCCCGTCACAACAGAGACTGGTTGCAGCACAAACGTCCAGATACCAGAATCTATATATGTCATATCTCCTAACGGAAGAAAATCAAAATACAATTCTTGATTGACTGAATAGGGCAATGGCTCTCCTATGTACATCAAAATCTCTGTATTTTCCATTGTAATCCGCTTTGTCCCTACCGAAAACGTATCAACTATTTCCTCTTTTCCACCTGGCGAAATTAATGTAACCTGATATCTATCCACATAATTTTTCCATAACTGTACACTGATTGTCCGTTCATACTCTGCAACTGCCAATTCTACCCGGGTTGTATCAAAAGCATTACCGGACGTATGTCCAAGAGAAGCTCCTTCGTTACCGCTTCCAATACAGATTACTGTTCTTCCAATTTCTGACACATTATCAATAAAACGCTCCAACAGTGATGTTCCATTATGCGCTCCATATGTATTTCCAAAACTAACATTGATTGCGACTGGTTTGGTCAAAGTTACTGCTTTTTGCACACAATACGTTAACGCACGCATCAATTCTGTTGTCCGCGGAAAAGAATCTGGATCTGGATTACCTAGTTTCACTACAATCAACTGACTTTCTGGCGCCGCACCTTGGTATTGACCATTTGAGTCGTTCCCATTTCCAGCAGCAATTGCCGCAACCGCTGTTCCATGTCCTGAAATATCTCTGCTTGGCACAATTCGATATGCTTCCTGCATTGTTTCAGCCTCCAAGGCTGTATCAATTTCTTCTTTGGTAAACTCCCGCCCCAGTTTCTGATCCCACAAATATAATATTCGGCTGCTTCCATCTGCATTTCTAAAATCACGGTGCATATAATCTATTCCCTCTCCTGTCAAGTAGTTGCAAACAATTT
This sequence comes from Lachnospiraceae bacterium, assembly GCA_017472325.1. Classification (GTDB taxonomy): domain Bacteria; phylum Bacillota; class Clostridia; order Lachnospirales; family Lachnospiraceae; genus RGIG4733. The sequence goes on along the minus strand of JAFUQM010000058.1, from coordinate 106 downwards.
TTTTAACCTTTTTTCAAGGTTTTTACCGCTTTTTTCTTCAAAACCGATACCTGCTGTTAAACCAATGTGAGAATATCATCCATTGAATGTTAAATGAATGCAAAAT
>JAFUQM010000057.1 GCA_017472325.1 Lachnospiraceae bacterium | reverse complement strand
TACGTTCTCTTTTTTCTTTCTTTGTCATTGCAAAAAACTCCTTTGCGAAAAATTTCTTACGTATATTTTAACGCAAAAGGAAATTTTTTGCGCAAAATCTGACTATTTTATTGCGAAAAGTTTTTATTCCTCAAAGCTGTTTATTTGTATCATAAAACTAATTATATAAAAAACAGGAGCATATATACAGGCGTGACGATATCCTGCACTTATGCTCCTATTTTCTATAAGATGGGTTTTGCCCGATGGTTGCAAAACAACTATTGTTCGCATCGTAGAATAATCTCACTTGCCAACCGCTCTGCTAACATATAATATCCCGCTTCATTCGGATGTACACCATCTGTAACAAATTCCTGTTCTATCCTTGTATCATGTGAATTCAGGAAATTCGTATGATACAAATCGATAATCTCAAATCCATATGCAGGCGCGATTTCAAAAATAGCATCAATAAATTTAGATTGTTCTATCACACCAGGATCCTCTTCCCTTGCACGTGTGTTGAGTATCGTAGCTGGCGGTGCTACACAAAGCAATTTTACTTTCTTATCCCCATTTTCAATATACGAATATTTAATACCACCAAGCATCTCATCAAAATCTCCACAAAAAGTTCCTTTTGTCATTCGCTTGTCATATTCGATATGTCCAAATTCCCACTGGTTCTCAAACAAACAGTCATTCGTGCTTCCAAATACAATAATAATGTCTGTATCCTTGGGTATATTACCAAATCTGTCTACCATTGGATTGGCACCCATTTCTCCACGCATAACAGTGGAACCGCCAATGCCTAGATTGTACACCTCTTTCGCACCTAAAATCTCTTTTAATGCGTTGGTATACCCCAATGATGTATCACTCAGATTCGAGGCTGCTGTCAGACTATCCCCCAGACATGCAATTTTAACTTCCGAAAAATCAACTGTTGAGTTTGCAATAATCTCCTTGTCGCGCGCATTGGTTGCCATAGTATCATCATAGGAAGAATATAACTTCACCCTTTCCGAAAGCGGCATCTGCACTGTTGTCTGCGGATAATTTTCAATCCAGTTCACCACACTGTTCCCACTTGCTGTTACTTCTTCTGCTACCACTTCATTCGCACTCACAGTTGTCTCTTCTGGTGGCTGCACTACCGCTTCTTTCGCTGGCTGCTCTGTGTTTTCTTCTTGTGGTTCTTCTTCTGGCTCAATCACAGCCACTTCTTCTGTCGCTGGTTCATTGGTAAGCAATTCGTTCATGGCTGTTTTTGTCTTTTTCAAATCTACAGCAAGAATCACCACAAGTGCCAGCAGAATAATAATCACAATCTCTTCCACTATTTGCACTTTTCTGTGCTTATTTTTCATAATATCACTCTCCTCCGTACACCCTTACAGTATATACTTGTCTATCATATCACATTTTTCCTTCCTGTATAGCACTTGAATCATTAAAATTTTCTTAATACCCAAATTCCACTATATGCTATCATTGTGTACCACTCCCTGACTACCAAACGCCGCCGCGTTTCACGAGTCGTCTTATTGGACCAAACGCCGCCACGTTTCACGAGTCGTCTCATTGGACAAAAAATATTGTGATGTATCATTCTTCATCATACACCACAATACTATATTAGAACTAGAACTCCTCTATATCTTTTTGTTAATATTGGTATTCCTGATAGGCTTCATATGCCTGCTCATTTCCTATCTGTCTGGCTTGTACCCTGATAGTATAGCTGTCACCTTGCGGAATCGCAAGCTCGTATTCTGTCTGCTTTGAATATGCTGATATACTCTCATATTCTCCACCATCAACAGATAGCAAAAGTTCATATTCTGGAATCATATCTTCATTCTGCAGGCTGCTTACATGAACTATCAGTCTATCTTCCTGCGTTTCTATCTCGGCACTTACAGAAACAATTCTCTCTACAGCCGTTGCATACTCATCAAAGTCTTTATAAAAATACTGTGCTGTATCTTCTCCATCCCACACACTCTTTAAGACCTGCGCATACTTTCTGCTGATAATTTTAGCGCCCTCACCATTCACATGGGTAGAATCATGCATCAATGTATCTGGCAAGAAACTTTCTCTGTCTTTGAGATAGTTGGTGTTATGATAAAGCAGTCCATTGTTCTTAGCATATTCTTCAAAATAATCAATCGCATCCTGATAATTAGAAATAGAGTACATATATGCAGTTGTCATTGGTGCACTGACAAGATACAAGGTAATACCCTCTTCCTGACACAAAGCAACAATCTTATCCAGATATGACAGTAACTCTAGGTCAAATTCTTCTGTGTTAAAAACTTGAATACCGTCAGTTGTAGCGTTCCCTGTCATTACTGATTGATGAGAATAAACAAATCCCATGCCCGCATAATAACTTCCATATCCTGCATTATATCCAATATAATCATGATTCTTTAGATAGACCCTTGACTTTATATTATTGATAATGGCACTAGGTTTAAAATTATCCCTAAAACGCCAGCTATCCAGCAGATACGATTTTTCATCCATAGAAAAAACCTGTGCTTCATACATAAGTTTCGTGGGAGACATAAATCCCATTCTATCGTCTACAATTAGCTTTGCCTGTGTACTGTCATCACGAAGCAGACTGTTCCATGTAACACCAAGCACTACATACTCCGGGTCAAACTTTGTCAGCAGATATTTTAAATGGTAATATGACCCCGAAAGCAGCTGCATAGAAGTTCCTGCATTCAAGCAACGAGAAATTCCAAGTTCTTCTTCAAAAATAGCTGGCTCAAATGTACGAAGTACTCTGGATGCCCCGATTAGAATCATATCCACGTCTTCATCCGCTTTTTCTAACTGTTTCACATCATAGTTATAGCTCCAGGAATAGCTTTCCGGCTCAAGCAAATAACCTAATGTCAACTCCGTTACAACAAGCAATACAAGTAAACAGATAAGTGACAACACTCTATCTTTCATTTTAGAACTGTGCATACATAAAACCTCCGATTAGGTCATTGTTACCGCCGGCAAATAAAATCAACGCATAAATCAATGCGACATAGATCACATTTCTGATAAGCATCGGTGTCTTTTGTTTCATCACTTCCCATTGCCCACGTTCATTGAAAATATCTACTGTAAACATTGCCACTACAGCCACCGCAAAAATCAAAATATCCTGCAGTGTCATTCCTACAAATAGATTCAGAGGCTGCAATAGTTCCGCAAACTCCCATTCAAGAATCATGTTCTTATACATCAAAAGTGCAGTCTGTACATCTTCTGCTCTTGAAAAAAAGCGGAACATACATACAAGCAGAAATGTCCGGACAATCTGAAAACCTTTCCATACAAGATTATCATTTTGAATATGTAGTTTTCCCTTAACTACCGCATAGCCTTCTTCCAGATGCATACTTACCATAATCGTAATAAAATTAAGCATACCCCAGATAAAAAAGGTCCAATTGGCACCATGCCACAAACCAGTAACCGTCCAGACAAATATCAGCGCAAAATAACTCGGAATCAATTTACCATGTCTTGCACCAAACTTCTGACGTGCTTTCTTACCAAGTTTCTGCGCAAATTTGCCCATAGAAATAGGATAAAACAAATAATCACGGAACCATCTGCCTAGCGTCATGTGCCATCTTCGCCAAAACTCATCTACAGACCGTGCAAAATATGGCTGTCTAAAGTTCTCTGCAAGACGGATTCCCAATATATGGGAAATACCACAAACAATATCCATATAACCGGAAAAATCTGCGTATATCTGAATCCCATAAAAAATAATTACCATGAAAATATAGATACCGCCGTATCCAGAAGGATTCTTAAATATTTCATTCACGACAATACCTATTTTATCTGCAATGATGAGCTTTTGAAAATACCCCATAAAATTCTGCTGCAGCCTCCACATAAACGGTCATAAGAAAATTTATGCTCTGCAAACAACGTCTCGGAAAGTTCATCGAACTTACTAAATGGACCCTGCACAATGTGTGGAAAATAGGATAAAAACAATGCAAAGCGGAAAATATTTTTTTCTGCTGCATATTTTCCACGATAAATATCAATTAAATATCCCATTGCCTGGAATGTATAAAAAGAAATCCCCAATGGCAGAATCAGTTTTAACGCTTCGCATTCATATGGAAGATGAAGCGCTTCCAGAAGCTGATTTATATTCTCTATGAAAAAGTTAGCGTATTTCAGGAATGCCCAGATTCCAAAATTCGCCACCATCGCAATACCACACAAAAGCTTCTTACGCGCAACACTTTCCGCTTTGATTGCCTGTTTTTCATCTAGCGAAAGTCCTGCCTGCCCTAATCTGGCTTTATTATCCTTATTCACATTCTCTACACGAAGCGCTATCAAAAATGTCGTAATAATCGTAAAGATAATATATAACATCATGCGAACGCCCGACATCGCATAGAATACAAAGTTAGCGATTAACAAAATCTTCCATTGATGCTTGCGCGGTACAACAAAATACATTGCCACCAATACCAACGCGAATACCAAAAACTCTAATGAGACAAATGACATAACGTTATCTACTCCTTATTCATTCATCAGCTTTGTAATTAATTCATACAATGCTTCCATTGAGTTAAAGTTCTCTGGCAGCAAGTCATCTACATTAATCTCAATACAAAATTCATTATTTACTTCACTTACAATTGAAATAATATCAAAAGAATCCAACAAACCATCATCAATCAATGCTGTTTCTTTCTCAAAATCTAAATCTGGGCGAATTTCTTCCATAATTTTCTTTAACTGTTCCATTTTCATCTTCTCCTTTTGCTTAATTCTTATTTTCTTTGTCATCCTCTTTATAAATAATCCACAGTTCTTTGTGGCGTTATCTATTCTCTGCAATACACACTTTCCACATATGTCTTCCACATCTCATTGACTTTATCTGGATGCAGTCTGTCTGCAAGTTGTGCTGCATTCACACCAAGCTGTTCTCTTAGTTTGGCAGAATCCATCACCTTTCTAAGTGCAGTTTTCAACGCTTCTTTATCTCCCACCGGAATTAAAATACCATTCACACCATCAACAATCAAATCCTTAGGACCTCCACATGGGCAATCCGTCGAAATAGCTGCTAATCCAAGCGCCATTGCCTCAATCAGTGCATTCGGCATTCCCTCACAGTAAGAAGGAAGCACAAAAACAGACGATTCATATATCTTATCCTGAATCCTATCTTGTCTGCCAGCAAGAATCACGCTTGCTCCTTCAGAATGTTCTTTTATACAATGCGCAATCGCATCTTTTCCTTCTCCATCTCCATACAGAATACAGGTCCACTCTGGATAGTCTTTGGCAATATCCAAAAATGCCTCAACAAGCATCTTTTGATTTTTATTTGTATCAATTCTGCCTACTGTCACAATTTCTTTTCTACGCTCTCCCGTAAACCTGGGTCTGATAAATGCTGGATTAAGGGAGTTAGGCAGAATCACCGATTTTTTTCTAATATAACGTGGAAAATACTTCATCGCATCTTTCGTCTGTAATACAATACCGTCTGCAAACGCAAACATAATACGCACAAGTGCAGCATACACTTTGCCTGCATACTCTCTCTCCGGCGCACTTCGTACAGACACAATGACCGGAATCTTTAACGGCTTTGCCGATGCCAATGCCATAAAATTATTTTTCTTAATAAAAGAAACTATCACATCTGGTCTGATTTCCTTCCAGATATTCTGTAACTTTTTCACTCTGCCAAAAAAATTCTGTAACCTATTTTCAGAAACCTCTTCTTCTGTCAGATCCGCAATCACTCTCAAAATGCCATCTGATATCTCATATTCTTCGGTTTCACGCAATTTTGTCACAACATAAACACGATATCCAATCTGATAAAAGTATTCCGCCAGATTCACAACAACTCTTTCTGCGCCACCCTTTGCCAGACTGCCAATATAAAATGCAATTACTTTTTGATTACGCAAATCGCACACCTACTTTGTTTCTAACATTTTCTCCACAAAAAAGAGCCACTGCTTTTTAATTGCTTCTTCATTGCAAAGATTTATCAATTGTTTTGCCTGTTTTCCAAGACGCTCCGCATATTCCTTATCTGCCAAAAGCATATCCAGTGCCTTCGCCATAGCCACTCTGTCATTCATCGGTACAAGCAAACCATTATTGCCATGTTCAATCAACGTTCTTGGCCCACCACATGGGCAATCCGTTGAGATAACTGGAAGTCCTAATATCATTGCTTCTATCAAGGTATTTGGCATACCTTCCGTATCAGATGGTAATACAAAAATCCGGGCATCTTTAATTCGTTCTGCCACATCAGTTTCAGCACCTGGAAGAAATACCCTTTCTTCTAGTTGCAATTCCTGAATCAGACGTTCTGTTTCTGCTCTATAAGGTCCTTCCCCATAAATATACAATTGCACGTCCGGATAGTTTTCCCGGACATCTGCAAACGCCTGTATTAATAGTTTGTGGTTTTTATAATCGAACAATCTGCCTACTGTCACAATTTTATTGCTACGGCATTCTGGCGGTTTCACATTACAAAAACGTTCATTTACCGGATTTAAAATAACAAATGATTTACGCCTGATATCTTCATCAAAATATTCCTGCTGGCTTGCCATCTGAAAAATAACAGCATCTGTTGTATGCATTGCACTAAGCAACTGTCTACGTCTTTTTTTCTGGCGTAAGTCATACTCTGGATTGTTGCGGATGGCAATTGCTGTTTTCATTTTCATGAACTTTGTTGCCGTTTCCAAACGAATTCC
>JAFUQM010000056.1 GCA_017472325.1 Lachnospiraceae bacterium | reverse complement strand
GTCAATGCCTTCATCTCTGGCCACTCTGTAAATACAAAGCAGATGTTTGCATCCTTTAATGCTTCTGCGGCACTATCCGCATAGGCAATGCTTCCTCTCTCTATTTTTCCCTCTGGATAACGCTTTTTAAAGTTATCTGCTGCAACAGGATCATAGGCAACGATATCTGCGCCCTGTTCTAATAACAACTGCACATTGTCTAATGATGGCGCTTCTCGAAGATCATCTGTTCCAGGTTTAAACGCCAGACCAAGTACAGCTACTTTCAGTCCCTGGAATGTAATCATTCTCTCACAGGCTTTTTTGTAAAGTCTTGTTTTCTGTGTCGTATTCACGTCCACTGCTGCTTCTACTGTCTTTAACTGATATCCATGCTGCTTTGCAAGGAATTTTAATGCTTTTGTATCTTTTGGGAAACAGCTACCGCCGTAACCAATACCAGCTTTTAAGAAGTTTGCACCAATTCTCGCATCATAACTCATGCCTTCTGCCACATCTTCAATATCTGCGCCTACAAGCTCGCACAGGTTTGCAATATCATTCATATACGAAATTTTAAGTGCAAGGAAGTCGTTGCATGCATATTTAATCATTTCTGCTGACCTTCTGCTCACAGATACAATCGGAATATCAAATGGGGCATATACTGCTCTTAATGTCTCTTCTGCCTTTTTACTTTTTGTTCCAATAATAAATCTTGCCGCATGTAATGTATCGTGTACTGCCGTTCCCTGTGCCAAAAATTCTGGATTAGATGCAACTTCAATCTGAACATCTCTTACAAGAAAATCTTTAATAAACTGTTCTACTTTATCATTTGTTCCAACTGGCACTGTAGATTTGACAACTACCAGACAATCATTTTCCACACTTTCGGCTATCTGTCTGGACACCGTTGCGATATAGCTCAAATTAGCACTGCCATCTGGCATCTCAGGCGTTCCTACACCGATAAAAATAACCTCGGAATTACGATAAGCCGCTGCTGCATCTGTTGTATAATGCAGTCTGCCTGCGGCATAGTTTTTCTGCATCAGTTCTTCCAATCCATCTTCATAAATCGGAGAAACGCCGCTTTCCATTAACTTTACTCTATTCTCATCAATATCCACGCAAGTAACATCATGTCCAACTTCTGCAAGACAAACACCTGTCACCAATCCTACATACCCTGTTCCTGCAACTGTAATTCTCATATGTTCTCCTATCTGCACATTAGTGCACGTTATAATATTCTCTATACCACTCTACAAATCTGCTCAAACCAGCTTTAATCGTAGTATCTGGTTTAAATCCATAATCATTCATCAAATCTGATACATCAGCATAGGTCTGATATACATCACCTGGCTGCATTGGATAATATTCCTTCTTTGCTTCCACTCCCAGACATTCTTCCAGTGTCGCAATATAATCCATCAACTTCTCAGGTTTGTTATTACCAATATTGTATACTTTGTAGCGCGCTCCCTTTGCATCCTCCTTAGGTGGATTGCAAAGAATATTTTCCACACCTTCTACAATATCATCAATATATGTGAAATCTCTGTACATATCGCCATTATTATATATTTGTATTGGCTCTCCTGCAAGAATTTTCTTTGTAAATTTGAAGTATGCCATGTCTGGTCTGCCAAATGGCCCATATACAGTAAAGAAACGAAGCCCTGTCGCCGGTATCTGATAAAGTTTACTATAGGAATATGCCATCAGCTCATTGGATTTCTTAGTTGCTGCATACAGACTGACCGGATTATCTACCTTATCTTCTGTTGAAAATGGCACTTTTTCATTGCCACCATAAACAGAACTGGATGAAGCATAGACCAGATGCTTTACCTCATAGTGTCGGCAGCCTTCCAAAATATTCGCAAATCCCACAAGATTAGACTGAATATAAGCATCTGGATTATCGATACTGTACCTTACCCCTGCCTGCGCACCAAGATTTACCACTATCTGCGGTTTGTATGTTTGAAACACATTTTCAACATCTTCTTTGGATGCCAGATCCCCTTTTACAAATGTATAATTCTCAAACTGCTTTAAAATTGCAAGTCTGTCTTCTTTTAACGTTACATCATAATAATCATTCATATTATCGAATCCAATAACTCGCATGCCCTTTTCTAACAGACTCTTAGATAAAAAGAATCCAATAAAGCCCGCACCCCCTGTTATCAGATACGTATATTCTTTACTCGGTTTGTTCATCGTCACCCTCCTCATATTCCTTCCACCAATAGAAGTTATAATTGGTTTTATAAATATCATAGCCATACACATTGGCTATTTTTTCTGCCCCATATTCTTCCAGCGTACCATCAATCTGATGATTCTGCCGCAATACTACGTAATCACAAAAGTTTCGTTCTATCTGTTCATACAAAGTTTCTGGCTGAATCACTTCTGCTGTCATCTCATCATACAGGAGATGATGTCTTTCCCATCTGCCAACAAGCATCTCTCTGCCATATGGCATATGAATATTTGCGGAATACTGTCTCATATACGGCAATAATTCTGGTTCCACGGCTGCCATAACCCAGCCTTCTTCCGGCTCAAGTACCTTACCAATATCTACTACCATCTGCGGTAGATTATAGAGATTTTCTGCTTTTACAAAAGTCGGATGGTCATACACATAATCTCCACCCTTCGCTATCAGAATCACCGCAAGTAATCCAACAACTATCTTCTGCCATACATTTTTTCTCTGTATCATTAACTTCACTGCAGCATATGCAACAACAAGATTTACTGGCATCAACCACAATATACGATAATACGTTTCTTCGTCTAGAATATGAATTACTACTGCAGCAAACAACGGGAAAAAGAACAATGCAAACAAACAAATGGAAGCATAGACCAACAATGTCTTACGTCCTTTGTCCTTTTCCGTAAAGAACAAATAAACAATACCCACAGCAAATAATACCATATGCCAGCTTGTACCATTATACGCTTTAAATATTTCAACAACCGTATGAAATAATTCTGCCATGTTCTCTCCCTTCATCCATAGTCATTCAACATTCTAAAGCCTTCTGAAATCGACATATTCTCATATATCCTGCCTATGGATTATATTTTCCTGCCATATTAGCAAATAAAATTTTTAGCAAATCGCTATTTCCTTTAAAAAAGGATATCTTTGTCGGTGTCTTACCTGTTTTAGGATAAGCTCTTGTAACTGGAATTTCACAAGTTTTCATCCCAAGCTGGGAAGCTCTTACTGATAAATATGCAAGTAGCTCGTATGTCATAAAAACATCTCGCAGCGGCTGCACACCCGGATGTGTCAAATATGCTCTAGAATACGCCCGATACGCATTCGTCGTATCTGTAAACCACTCTCTGGCTGTCAATGAAATGACCGGCGCATGCAACAATCTTACTGATACATAACGAAGTAACGGCGTTCTAATCGCACGTCCACCTGCTACAAAACGAGATCCCTGTACAAAATCATAGCCTTCTTCCAATTTGGCAATAAAAGCTGGAATATCTTCTATACTATCTTTATTATTACCATCAATGGTAATAATACCTTCATAACCACGTTCCAACGCCCACCAGATGCCCATTCTAAGCTGTGCCCCCTGTTTGCCGACATCCTGCTTGACGAGCAATGTATTCACACCTAATGTCTCGATACGGCTTCTCTCTAAAGAATTATCTGTAGAGCCACCATCACATAGAATAATATCTGCTGCCTCCGGAACATCTGCCCTCTTGGCGCGACTTAATTCTTTTAATATGCGTTCTCCTTCGTTAATAATTGGAATTAAAACACAATATTTCGTTTTTTTAGGCTGGTATTCGTCACAAGAAAAGTTCGGAACACCTTTTATATTTTCATATATCATACACTTCACCACATATTAGCATTCTATACTTATGCAAAAATATCTTTTCTTTATACTTCTATTACAATCTATTACTATTTAATACTATCTATTACTCATCCAAAAACTTCTGCCACATAAGCACATACTTCCTGTACCGCTACAATATCCTCCAGATTTTTCATCTCTATGGAAATATAATTCGTATAACCTGCTTGCTTTAACATATGCGCCAATTCTGCATGAAGTTCCCTTTTCTCAATACAATTCATTCCCGGCTCACTGATGTGAATATGATTCACAAGCGCTATATGATCACGAACAATATCCAGCGATTCTTCGTTCGTCAAAATAGTTCCCAAATCTACATTGACTTTGCATCCTTCACTCTCTACTTGTTTTGCCATTGCAAAAGCAGAAGCGGTATCATTCATAAGGTTTGTATTGTATACAGGCGGATTCGGTTCTAGCGCAAGTACCGTATTATGTAACTTCGCATATTCTCCAAGTTCTCTAAAAAAGTTTCTAGCTACCTCCATACATTCTGTCTCTGACATGGGACAATCTATATTCCGATTACGATTTCTCGGACAACCAAACACCAGATTCTTGCTTTCTGTTGCTTGCGCAAAATCAATCGCTTTTTTGGTATAATCTAAAAGCGTCCTCCGTTCAGCTTCACTTTGAAATAGGTTTTCACTGCGCTGATACCAGATAGACTGTAAAGATGGCACGGATAAGTCATAACGCTCCTTCAAGTCCTGCGCCCAAAGACGTGCCGCTTCTATTTTCTCATATGGCGGCATAGCAAAGATTCTGGTTGGTGCAATCTCTACTCCCGAAAAACCAGTCTTTTGCAAATATGCGTACATTTGCTCATCATATTCTTTTGCCCATGCGATATTAGATATTGCCAGTTTCATAGTATTCTCTGCCCTTTCATCTCTTTTCTATTCGCACTACACTACATTTTCATTACACAATACTTGCCTGCTGAACAAACTTTTTGACATCATCCAGTACAAATGCTTTATCCCATATATAACCGTTCTGTCCACCGAAGACCTCTGCATGTTTTGTTCTGTAATCATAGTCAAAATATGCCTTTGGCAATTCATTTACAAATTCTTCGCCTTTCAGATACTGATATAATTCGCCAACAGATACTGGTTCTGTTGCAAGATTCAGTATAGAGATATGATTGGCAAGTGCTGTTTGTATATGTTCCCATAAATATCCCAAATTATAAAACTGATAAACCGATCTGCTGTCTGTAAAATTTAAAGCGCTAAAACCTGCCTTTTCAAAGTACGATTTTAATAGCTTTTTCTCATCTGACGTAGTCGCCATACATTTATAAAAACCATTGTCCTGTTTTTGGTAATATTCTGTTATGAGCGCATCCTGCTCTGCCAATTCTGTTATTTTGGCTTCTGTTAACATTGCAGGAATAACATGGATATAATCATAAATAAAATTTTTCTTAATATTCTGTCCATAAAGCGCAGGAAGTCTTACAATCAGATAACCGTCTGGAAACAACTCCGCATGCTCCATTACCCATTGCTCCAGATAATAACGGTTTCTACCATATGCGGTCAGTTTATCGGTACAAATCTGTGCTGCTTCGTCCACTTTTTTTGGTTCCGGATAAACAGCAATAGTTGAAATAAGTACTAGTTTTTTTGGTGCGATTTTTTTGATATTCTCTATTGCATCCTGAATAATGGCAAGGTCTGCTTCCGGATTCTGATTGGCAAGAAACATCTCTGCACGCACTCCAGAATACACCAATAAATCCGGCTTGCCACCATAGGCTTCTTCGATATTCGTTGAACGAAACATCTTATCAAATGTATGCTTTGCACAAAGATTTGACCCTACAAATCCTGTATATCCTACTAAATACTCCATGATTTTCTCCTTCTCTTACCATGTTCCAAATACAAGATAATACACAATACCAAGCAATGCCATTGGTAGCATGGAACCTACGCAAAGCACTAAAACACGGGGTTTTCTATATGTCAGCATATATAAAAATGCTACGCCACCTGCCATAAGCGGAATCAAAAACATTGCCATTGCAGAGCAATAAGAGCCTGCCAGAAATACCATCACCATATAAATCCATATAAACCACGGTTTCTCTTTTTTCTTTAAGATTGTTTTCTGCCTATTTCGATACTCTGTTACTCGCGTACCTTGCTTCTCTCCTGACAATACCTGTCCGATATATACAATTCCAAGCACCGCTGCTGGTACAGCCACACTGCCAATCACAGCTTTCCCCTGTGATGTTCTTGTTAAGAAAAAGGTTGCCGATGTATAAATCGTGGCATTTCCAAAAATCTGCATAAGCGCTACAAAGCTTAAAAAAACTGGCACGTAGTCACGGTTTGCACTCAGTAATACATCACCAATTTTTTTCATAATCAGATAGCTTAGCACTATAACAAGCGGTGGATATACCGTATGTGCTACAATTGTGGAATGGATGCCGCTTACTCTCGCCAAAAATGAAATAAAAATTGGATGTCCGGAAAAAGCATGGCGCACATCAATGCTGGAAGTTTCTCCTGTATAAGGCACATCTAAGTACATATCATTATTGGTATTGGTAATTGCCGAAACAACGGCATAAAAAGCATCATCATGATCCGGATACTGATAAAATACTGCCTTATATAGCTGCAAACCTATCAAAAGCAATGCAACTCCCCATAAAATGTATGCACTTACTTTTCTCTCTAGCTTCCAAGAAAACAAGATCAAAATATCCTTTCTCTTTATGACAACAGAAAATACCGCAAATGCACATATGATACCTGCATATGTATACACCAGCGGTTGAAAATGATTATAGTATATCAAAAAAGGAATATAGATTACCTGAAATACAGCTATCATAAATAGGTGTCCACACAGAAACACTGTACCCGCGCCACGATTGCATCTGCCAAATACATCGGAAAATAGAAGTCCACAGGCAAACGGTATCAGCACAAGCCATACAAACAGGCAAATCAGTGACATAATTCCCATTTTCGTTCATTCCCTTTCTACATTCTGTGAATGTGTAATGTATATAAGTTTGCGTATCACCCGCATCAAACTATCGATTTTTTTCATTATCCATTGCGATACGGTTTAGTTCCATCTCAAAATCCCTGCGATTTTTCTCACTCAAATTGTCAAGAATCATACCTGCAAATAAAGCCTGTATCGCAGCCATCTCAACAAAACAACATACGAACAGTGTAGGAAACTTAGGAACGAGATGTGTTTCGATAAATTCGATTAAAATTGGTACAAAGAAACCAACGGCAATTAGCGTTAAGATAATTGCTAATGTTACAAAAAAGCGCATTGGCTTATACACACGGAATAATCTAAAAATCGTACCAAGCACCTTACACCCATCAGAATATGTGTTAAGCTTAGACACACTGCCTTCTGGTCTGTCTCTATATTCTACAATGACATTGTCTACTTGCATATTGTTATGAACCGCATGAATTGTCATCTCTGTTTCGATTTCAAACCCTTTCGACAATACTGGAAATGTTTTTACAAATGCATAACTAAACGCTCTATAACCAGTCATAATATCCTTAATATCCGATTTAAACAGACTATTGATGGCAAGACGCACGACTTTATTCCCCATATTGTGGAAAGGTCTTTTATTTTCCTCAAAATAGGTCGAGGATAGTCTATCCCCCACTACCATATCCGAATCCTCACACAATACTTTGTCTGTCATCTCTCTTGCAAATTCAAGCGGATACGTATCATCTCCATCAATTAACAAATAACATTCCGCCTGAATCTCACGGAACATTCTACGGATTACATTCCCTTTTCCCTGCTGACGTTCCTTACGCACAATAGCGCCAGCATTCTTAGCAATTTCTGCTGTTGCATCTGTAGAATTGTTGTCATATACATACACTACCGCCTCTGGCAATGCACTTTTGGCATCCTTTACTACTTTTTCTATTGTTTTCTCTTCGTTATAACATGGAATCAAAACAGCGATTTTGTCCATCTTGTAAGCACCTTCCTGCACGCACTATGTACGCGGCTTGTCTTATTTTGTAAGCTTTTCTATCGACTCAAACATATATTTCTGTCTTTTAAATACAAGATTTACCAGAATAGATAAGTATTTGATAATTACTGTCAGTATAGCAAATAATCCAAAAAATGCCAAAGACAGAAATGCCACTGTCGTTGTCCAGCCTTCTACCGGGCTACCTGTTAAGAAAATAAATACAGTATATGCTGCCATCAATACTGTAACAAGCATCATAGCAATTGTCATGGCTGTAGAAAAACGGGAAGCAACATCAGTAAACAAAATCAACGAGTCTACTGCAAGATTTCTTCTTCTTGCTTTTTCCCTTTTGTCCATACGTTTTCCAGTATTTTCTGTCTGTAAAACCTTAGGATATTCCAGTGTTGTATATTTTAATCCGCAATTGGCATATATTGCCTTCCTGTAAGGCATTGTCTTATTTAAAGAACTTGCTCTATTAATTGCACGTCTCGATAAAACGCGGAAAGATTCTGTCCTTAATTCATATTGATAATTGGTGTATTTGTTAAAAACAGAATAGAAAAGTTCCGAAGAAATCTTCTGTCTCTCCTGTGCCGCTGCACTAACAATGTCATATCCTTCTAAGGATTTGTAATACACCTTCATCACCATAGTAAGGTCAAAGTCAATATACGCATTATCAAATTCATATACAAAATCACCAATGGCTGTATCCAGTCCAGCTAGCATAGCAGATTCAATACCATGATAAAAGCTCATATTCACGATACTGACACTCACCTTATCCATACGAGCCGCCGCTTCTTTTACTTCAGCCACACTATTATCTTCTGAAGCATCATTGACACATATAATTTCATATTTTTCAAAATTTTCCGAAAGCAATACATTGACGTTTTCCAGAAAATCACGAATGGTCTTCTCGTTGTTTCTAATATATACAACGGCTGAAACAAAATTTTTCTCTTTATTTTTCATTGGTAAGTACCTCATCCAAATCATATACCGTGTTAATTTTACCCGAGAACACGCTAACAAAAACCGGATCTTCACTAAACTGTTTCACAATAGTCGGTCTCGAGTCATCTACTTCTGACGCTTTTAGAATCGGTTTCATCGAATACAATGACCCCTTATAAGAGAATGCATATTCATCCTTTAGATATTTTCTTGCCAGACGAGACATATAATCCCATGCTGTCTGCGGTTTCACTTTGCAATCATTGCAATTTCCAAGCTGTCTGCTACTACAATAGCCATCACTCTTTACCTGACACTCAAAGGAAGGCAAATAATCATAGCTCGTCTCATGCGGTGTAAAAGTAACAGATGTCAACGAATGATATCCTGTCTTGCCAAATGGCATAATGGAGAAAAATGGTCCATCCATTACAGTGATACCTACATCCTTTAATTTATCACTTACTTCACATAAAATAATCTCACATAACTCATATTTAATACGGAACTTCTCAAATCCGAGCATCTCCAAAATTTGATTTGTAGAAGCATAGGTTGCATTTAATAAAAATCCTGTCGCATATGCTGTATCATTCTGCATTGTTACGACATATTTATCTTCCTGTTTTTCAATATGTTTAATTCTTGCACCATACTGTATTGTGACATTGGAGAATTTGGCAAGTTCTTTTATATAGTATTCCTTTAAAATCATTGCATCATACGTGTATTCTCTTGTCATAAAGGCACCATCGCACATACCCTCTTTGAAGTAACTGTCTGGCGAAAGGCCCTCGCAATGAATCCCCGCACTGTTACAGAACTTTTGGAATTGTTCAGCATTGGTCCATGACATCTGTGCAGATGTGGCATACACTTTATCAAATTCTTTGTTTATACAAAAGCCAAAGTCATCATGAAAACGTTCAAAGTATCCGGCTGATTTCATAGCTGTAGAAAGAGACCGTGGATAATGATAGCCCATATGAACGCGCGCCTGATTAATATACGTAGCCCGCTTAAATGGTTCATCATCATGTTCCAAAACAAGGACATTCTCTTCTCTTTTCGCACAAAACAGTGCCGCATATAAGCCATATAAGCCGGCACCGATAATTATCTTGTCATATATCATTATCTCTGATTCCTGTCGTTTTTAGGTAGTATTGCCTTAATACGGATATTATATCAGTTTTGGAATATTATCACAAGTAAAAAGGAGATAGTAGCAAAAAAAGACTGCCGTACATTGTACGACAGTCTTTCGACTTTCCACTTATTCAAATGGTAATTCAGTTATTATTTTACCTGAATTGTTAATGTGGCATTTTTACCGCTTGGAGTTGTAGCTTTAATCTTAGCTGTACCTTTCTTCAAGCCTACGATCTGGTTATCAACGATAGAAACAACACCTTTTTTATCTGTTACTGTGTAAGTAACTTTTTCATTTGTATCAAGGTTTGTACCTGCTGCACTGATAACTTCTGAACTGAATGTTGTTGATTCAGCAATACCAAGCTGAACTTTCTTCACAGCTTCACCTTTGTTGTTCTTAAACTGAACTTTATCTGTTTTATTTAAAACTGTAATTACTGTTGTAGCTTTTGCACCTGAAGCAGATGTAGCTGTTAATACTACGCTATCACCAAGTTTAGCAGCTTTAGAAACTGTAACTTCTGCTGTCATAGATTTGTTAGCATTTGCACTATCTGTTTTTGTAAGTGTAATTGTATCAGCACCTGCAATAGTCCATGTGATTACTTCTTTTGTAGCATTCTTTGGAAGCTGTTTAGCAACTTTCACTTTAATTTTCTGATCTACTGTTGCACCACGCTGTACTTTTGGAACTACTGTGATAGCTGATTTAGCCATCTGTAATCCTGTAACTGCCTGCTGAACTTTAGCTTTTACAGTTTTGTTGTATGCTTTACCATCTCTAGCAACTACAGATGCTTTGATTGTTGATGTACCTGGTTTTAATGCTGTTACTGTACCTGCACCTGCAACAGAAGCTGCTTTACCTGATGCAGTCCATTCAACCTGAGCTTTGCCTGTGTTATTGCTTAAAGCGTCAATTGTTGTATTATAATCTTTTGCTTTGCCAACATATGCTTTCTGTGTTGTCTTAGTAACTTTTGTTACGTTTTCGCCTGTACCTACAGTGATGTCCATCTTGCTAGCATCATCTTTACTAATTGTACTTGGCATAACTGTTACAGCGTATAATTTTTCGCTATATGTATTCTTTGCAGGATCGTTGTTTTTCTTACCTGTAGATGCAACTACTGTAACTACACCTGCTTCTTTTTTGCTTGCTGTTAAGATACCTTTTGCATTGATCTTAGCACCAAATTTATAACCACTAATTGTCCATTTAACTTTCTGTGTGCTCTGTGCTGGATTTAATACAGCTTTTAACTGTGTTTTCTGTCCAACATAGATTTTGTTTTTACCTGTTACATAATCTACTTCTGGAGCAACTGTTGTTACTTTAACTGTAAAAGTAGCTTTTTTACCGCTTGTAGCTTTTGCAACAACTTTTGCTGTACCAACAGCTTTTGCAACTACTGTTGCTTTTGTCTGATCTTTTGCGTCTGGTACAATTGTTACAAAGTTTGCAGATTTTGCATTGCCGTAATCCCAAGCAATAATATCTGTTGTATCAGCTGGCGTAACTTTTACTGAAAGGGCAGCTGATTCTGCAGATTTGTCTGTTGTTGCTTTTTTCTGAATTACAAGTTCTGCTTTCTTTACATTACCTTCAAGCTTTGTTGCTGGTTTACCAAGTTCGATTGCGATTTCTGTAGAAGCTGTAAGACCTTTTTCAGAAATTGCTGTTACTTTAACCTTTGTGTCTGCTTTCTTTAATGTAAGCATACCGTTATCTGCGATTGTTGCATTTTTTGCATTGTCAACAACCCATGCAATCTTGTCTGTAGCTGTTTTGCTACCCTTGTCAAGATATTTGTTCATATCGATAACGTGTTTTACATAACCTTTTGCAGGTGCATTTACGAATGATAAGCTTGTTGCATATTCTTTAACATTGATTGTTGCAGATGCTTCGTAATCTGCTGTACCATCAAGATCAACGTCAAGTTTAGCAACAACTTTAACAGAACCACCTGCTTTTGCTGTTACAGTAAGTACATTTCTAGGATCTCCATCTGAGAATTTGATACCTACTGCATCTTTGTTGTCACCTGTGTACACTTTGTACCATTTCAGTCTTTTTTCCATTAAAAGAGCTTCCAGAGCTTCCTGGTCATCTCCTTTATTACTGAAAAGAATGTTAGCTGTAACCTTTGCAACATCACCTTTTCTCATATTCAGTTCAGCAACATTTAACTGAAGACCCATAACCTCTGCATCTTCTGCTTCTGTCAGAACTTTAGTATTTGTGTTTGATGTTGTAATTGTTGTTGTGTCTGTTGCAGTTCCTGTACCAAGTGTAACTGCTTTGTCAGTGCCAAAAATTTCAGGAATGATTCCTGCTGCTGATGCTGTCATTGGTGTTGATAATGTCATAACAGCTGTCATAGCAAATGCGAGCACTTTAATCATTGAGTTTCTCATCACATATACCCTCCTAATCTCAAATTCTTCTTTATATTAATACAACTATCTTCATAATGCAAGCATTTTTTTCACAAATTATTAACAATTTTTACCGCATTCCGTATAGTCTCTTTATACATTCCACCTATTCGGTTGTTTTTTCATCTTCTTCGGATAACAGACTTCCTTCTCTTTTACTGCCATCTGGCTCTAACAAACCAAATTCCAATTTTTTTACCCTAAACTGAATATCCTCAAGCAATTTTCGATTCGCCGATATAATATCTGCCTGAAGACCTGTAACAAAAGTCTGAAATCCTATGATAATCATCATCGTTGCCAGAATCAGTGACTGTACATGTCCATTTCCTTTTCCTGTAAAATAGTAATATAGGAAGCGAATTCCAATCGCAGTACCACCTATCAAAAAGACCGAAGCTACAACAGTAAAAAACTGTAACGATTTATACATCAAAACTGCTCTAACAATAGTCAGCACAGATTTCTTAATATATCCAAAAATAGTATTCATCAATCTGGATTTACGAAGTTCCGGATTGGTTCTTACCGGAACAGAGGTAATTGCCATTTTATTCCGTCCAGCCTGTACAATTGTTTCTAACGTATACGTATATTCGTTATGTACATTAATACGCATTGCCGCTTTACGGCTATAAGCCCGAAAGCCGCTTGGCGCATCTGGCACATCTGTTCTGGATGCCATACGAACAATTCTGCTTCCAAAACGTTGTAATTTCTTCTTTACCCAGGAAAATGATTCAATATCATCAATCGGACGCTCTCCTATTACGATGTCAGCTTCTTTACGCAAGATTGGCTGTATCAGCTTCTCTATGTCCGCTCCACAATATTGATTATCTGCATCTGTATTCACAATAATATCCGCATCATTTCGAAGTGCCAGGTCAATTCCCGCAAGGAATCCTCTTGCAAGTCCAAGATTCCTTTTAAAATGAACGATATAATTTACGCCCCATTCTTTTGCAACCTTTTCTGTATCATCGCTACTTCCATCATTGATAATCAGGTATTCAATTGTATCAATGCCATCTATGTGTTTTGGCAAATCATTCAATGCCAATTCTAACGTTTCCGCTTCATTATAGCATGGTATCTGAATAATCAGCTTCATCATATGCCTCCTGTTATTTTCTTAACTTCATCTTTCTCTCCCACTGTACAAACCACTGCATCCGTCCAGTCTGCCGCTCTAACCATAGCAATACTCTGTCAACCACAAAGGTAGCATAGATTCCCAAATACTTCAATGAGGTATATAAGATTTTTTTACGAAATGCTGTTTTCTGTAAGTATTGTAAACACGAAAGCTGTTTTTTGTAATGCGTAGTCCTAAGATATTTTTTCAGTTCTTCTCTGGCTTGTTTTCTATCTTTTCCCAGCATGGCATGCGCCACATTCCGATAACAATCTGCATAATGTTCGCATAGCGCAACCTTTTTATACAATTCAAAATGTGCGGAATTCATAGCATCTGTAAGATAATGCTCCACATACCGCTCCAAATTTTGAAATCTTTGTACCGCATCTGGTATATATGACTTTGTGTGAGATTTAGAATCCTGGTTAATTCTCCAATAATACCCTACTTCCGAAACAGTCACAACACACTGTGCCTTTGTCAATGCCTGGGTAACAAAAATCCAGTCATCTTCATAATCTACAAAACGCACAAACCGTTGTTGATATTCCTCCAGAAACTTTTTGTTAAAAATACATTTCCAAATTGTTCCATATAAATAATGTTCTTTTTTCACAAAAGGATAATTGTAACCTCTAAATAAAATCGGATACAATAGACACTCCCGCACTTCTTTCTCTCTGTAACAGCCATCCACCAGACTTTCATATTTACTCTTTTGCCCATCTATCCATCTGCCTGTACTGCATATTCCCATCTGCGCATTGTTTTCAAGTATGCGTTCAAGCAACAAGCGGTACATAGACGGTTCTACGATATCATCCTGGTCACAAAAACATATATATTCTCCACTTGCCAGTTCTATCCCTTTATTTCTAGCTGCTACAATTCCACTATTTTCTGTTCTGGTATAGCACACTCTGTTGTCAATCTGGCTAACCCTTTGAACAATCTTAGAACTTTCATCACAGGAACCGTCATCTATCAGTATTACTTCTATATTATGGTAATCTGAACATAAGATATGCTTTAATGTTTCTTCTATATATATTTCTCCATTATAAAGCGGTACTACCACAGTTAAAAGCGGTAACTCAATCTGTTCTGTAGTTTTCAAAGCGTTTCATCACTTCCTGGTTTTTATTAATTGCCAATGCAAACTCACCCATCTCCACTACAATTTCACAATTTTCTTTGATTGCATCATTTTCCACAAAATTCCTGTGCATGATAAAAAACGCATCTTCTTCAAAGGATACTTCTGTAGTTTTGGTTAAGATCAAGGGCTTGTCCTGCATCATAAACTGAATTCCTTCCGCCCAGCGGAAATTATGCGTATCTTCCAGATAATAGACTTGATTATCTTCCTCTAACAAGTCAACCCACATAGCGATTGTTGGCATGGACTTCGATTGCTTCTCATTTCGTGAGATAACATAATTCTCCAAAACCGCACCTGTCAGATACGACCATGCCATAATCGGAATCAACAATGCTACTATGCCCCTTAAAACTGTTATCTTCGGAAATCTGGAAGAGAACAATTTGACCATCAAGATAAATGCCAAGCCTAACGGCATTATATAACCTGTCAATTCTTTCACCTTGCCCACTGGCACCTGCCAGTTCCAAAAAACCCTTCCAAACATAACACTGTGGCACAATTCAAAATCAGTACGTCCCAATTCATTCAATGTGTACTGACACAGGATTCCTGCTAAGGAATACAATACCACAGTTATAAGCAAAGTCCTAATCCAATTTTTGTCTTTTAATAATGCTACGAATCCATAAACAATGAGAATCCCAATCACATATTCATTGTATCTTCCATTTACAAGGTCATCAACTTTATATAGTCCTTCCTTATAAATAGCGCACACCATAAAAGTAGTAAACCACGCCACAAACACGCCAAGCAACCATATATTTTTTTTATCATACAGATAGTTTCTTTGCTTCTTTCTTATGCTGTTTACCAGCATAAGAAATGCATTTTTGATACAATCCTTTAATCCCCAACAGATAACAAATCCCGTTGCAGCCGTAAGATAAAACCATTTTCCAATCATGCTGATACAAAGTCTAAGAAAACCTTCTATAGAAAAAATACCTTTTATCTTATACCATTGTCCGGAAAAATCGTTGGTAGCAAGTCTGTTGGCAGCATCCGCTCCGCTTCCATTCTTATGCAGAACTCCCATGCCAAGCAACACCACACCAACCACAAAAGCGGTTATGACAATACCAATTGCCAGTTTTACATGTTTCTTCTCATACAGATATAAAATCAATAAAACAAACAAAATTCCCGCAAGCAAAATTGCGCTTTTTATTGTGAACGCATATCCTAATGTTGTATTCCAATCAGCTGGTGCATTACCAAGATAAAAATCATTTTGCAATTTTCCTTTTATCATGGAATGTGTCAAATTCAAAATATAAACACTGCCCAAAAAAGCAGTTGTATGTTTCCACCGATTTATTCTTAGCAGACTTAAAAGTGCTATCATACATATACTTGTCAGCAAAATAGACAACGCTCTCTGGTGTACAACATAGAGATAAAAAGCTGTCACAGCCACTCCAATATGGTTTTTCACAGAGGGCTTATCAATACACCGCATCAGAAAATAAAGAAATACCCAAAAGAAAAACATTAAAGTATTCTCTGTCCATGTAATATGGGAATACACAATATTGCTTGGATATATGCATGCCACAAAACACACCAAATCCCGTAGCGCCCAGTGTAGTTGCGGAAAGAAACGTTTCGCAATACTTCGTGCTAACAAGAACCCACCTGCCAGCATACAACCATTTAATACTACTGCCGATTCATATAAAGTTCTCCAGTCCCACTCAAACAGCATACCAAATATACGTAATGGTACAAGCAGCAGTCCATACCCATAGGAATAATAAGGTATCCTGCTGGTTACTGATTGCCAGTCAATACCAAGAAAAAAAGAACTGGATGACCAATAACCAAATTCATCACTAAACAGGATAGGCTGTCCTACTTCACCCAGACGGTAGGTTGCGTACAGGAAAACAAGCAGAGCGAGAAAGCATGGCAATGCTTTCTTATAAATATCTGGTCGATAACAAAAAGTTTTCATCTGTTCTCTTGTTAACTTTAAAACCTTCATACCTTTCCCCTTTCCAATTCTTCTTTTCTCCCTACCATTTTTATCCAATACATCATTTTATGCAACCAAAATCCTATCAGGCATCGGTTCCTACTTCCAATATATCCTTTCTCTTCAAAAAATCGAATTCGCGCCCGTTGTGCCTCCAAATCCTGCCGTATGCTTTTTTTTGTCACTTTGTTTCCTGTAATACTTCCTTTGCGAACACGATACATATAGAGCTTGCTTTCTGTCACAGCAACTAATGTTGCATTCTGCACCAGCAGATGACTTACATATGTATCTTCATGTTCTTTTCCTTCTGGAAATCGGATAGCATCCTTTCCTTTTCCAAATACACTTCTGCGATACAGCTTATTCCATACAACCGTTTCTATGGCTTTTCTCTTACCATGCCATTCCCGCAGCATCCTTTCCGAATCCAAAACATATGTGTTTTTTGAATTTGTTACACATAATGTTCCTTTTTCACTCTTCTCATATGTGCAAACTGCAATATCTGCCTGATACTGTTGCAGTAACGAATGCAGTTTTTCCAAATACTCCTTGCTAACATAATCATCCGAATCTACAAACGCAATATACTCACCGACTGCTATCTGCAATCCTTTATTGCGCGCCGCTGACAGACCTGCATTGTCCTGGTGATACACTTTGATACGATTATCCGCCAACGCATATGTCTCACACATTTGCCCCGAGCCATCTGTCGAACCATCGTCTATCAATATGATTTCTATATTCTGATATGTCTGACCAAGCAGCGATTCTACGCATTCTGCAAGATACTCCTTCACCTGATATACCGGTACAATCACACTGATAAGCTCCATCTTTACAGACTCCTTCTAATCCTCTATCCTTTTTCACAACCAAACATGCTATACCTGCATTGCACATATGCAGCTCTAGAAAAACTTTTCGACAACCTCTCCCATACGTTCCCATGAAAATCTGGCTGCTTCTTTTTCTATGTTCTGTGCAAATCTCTCCGCCATTTCATCTATATAAAAGTGCGCAACACTATCTGCTATCGCATCCGGATTACAAGGTTCTACTACATACCCTGTCTCTCCGTCTGTAACTACATCCGGCAAGCCACCCACTTCCGTAACAATAACCGGTTTTGTAAATCCAAATGCAATCTGGACAATACCACTCTGTGTTGCGCTTTCATAAGGAAGCACAACCAAATCACTGGCAGCAAAGTATTTCTCCACTTCTTTATCTGGAATATAACCATCGATAATTTGTACATTCTTTTCTATATGTTTCTCTGAAATGAGTGACTCATACTGCTCTTTATCACCGTCAAAATCACCTACTACCAAAAGCTGCACATCTCCAATTTTCTCAATAATCGCAGGCATTGCACGAAGCAGATGTTTTAACCCTTTATATTCCCGTACAAACCCAAAGAAAAGCAACACCTTCTGTTCTTTATCCATTCGAAGCAATTTCCTTGCCTGCTCCTGTGTCATATCTTCAAACTTGAACATATTATAAGTCGGATGCGGCGTCACAATATAATCTGCCGTTTTCTGAATATTCGCAAGTTCTTTGGCTTCCTCCTTGGCATGGACAATAAAATGTCTTCCCTTTGCTAATACCATCTTCGTTAACAGTCTATCTAACGGGAAACGTTCATGCGGAAATACGTTATGGCACACAAAAACTAGATTCTGCTTTCCCATAAACAATTCCAAAATACGATAGCACGGCGCAAAATAAGGATGCCACCATTGTATGATAACCATGTCCGGCTTATATTTTTTGATATAACGCGCTGTTCTAATAATATTAAAAGGATTCGCTGTATGCAACATATATTCTGTTTGTTCTACTTTAAAGCTGTCATTTTCAAAATCTTTCTGCTCTTTATGAAATAAAAATTTAGGATATTGCATCTTATAAGAGAGCATCTTTACTTCATTGTTTTTTATAAGTTCCCGATACATCTGTCCTGTATAATGTGAAATTCCACCTTTGTATGGATATACTGGTCCAATCAGGACTATTTTCTTCTTTTCTCTCAAAGTTGTCTCCTACTCTATTACAATCATTTTAATTTTCTTTCTTAACATTTTATTCTAGCAGACTTTTCTACAATTAGCTATCAAAATCACGAAAATAGTTTATTTTCCCAATAAAAAAAAGACGCATACATATATTACTGTACACGTCATTTCTATTCAAACAAGTCTCCTATCTGTACTCCAAGAACTTCCGCGATTGCTTTTAGTTCAAAATCCGTCACGGTACGTTCCTGCTTCTCTAACCTTGAAAGGGAACCTCTGCATATATAAACCGCTTTTATTGACAGTTTTTCAAAAAGTTCTTTATATACTTATCTCATGATATCTTTGAGCGCTGCGACTAACTTATTATTTTCTTCCTGTCGTTTCACAGCAATACGGATATATTCTTTTCCGAGCTTTGGAGATAAATCCTTAATAAATATCTGATGTTGTACTAGAAGTTCTCTTGTAAGTTCTCTTGCAGTCATCTTACCAGTTAACTCAATCATAATATAGTTAGCCTGCGATGGTATTACACGAATACCGGCAACCGATTCAAGATTTCTCACATATTCTCTACGCACAACTTTAAATTTTTCCAGTGCTTCTTTGTAATTCGACTGATATTTTTCAAATATCTGTAGATAAAATTCTGCTAAAGAATTAACATTCCAGATTGCAACATCTTTTTTCATCTTCTCAATCAATTCCAAATCATTGGTGGCCGCAACGCCCAAGCGGAGTCCTGGTACACCAAATGATTTCGAAATACTTTTGATAACAATCAAACGTGGATATGCTTCTAAAATATCACGTTCTAAGAAGGAAGGATTCTCTTCTTTGTCTACAAAATCTACAAAAGATTCATCTACTATCAGTCTGATATTTCTCTCATCTGCCCATTTCGCTAACGCAAGAACATCTTGTTTCATAATATAGTTACCAGAAGGATTATCTGGATTAATTAACGTCAACACTTGCAAATCTTTATCTGCAAAAAAATTCATAATATCCTGCGCTGTATACTGATAATTCGAATTCTCCGGCGTATAAGCAACGATATCTTCTTTCCCTTTACGATTCGGATACTCTTGAAATGTAGGATAAATAATGCCGATTTTGCCATCAAACATTTCCATTAATGCTTTAATTAATTCTGCTGCACCATTACCTACACACACCTGCTCTTTGCGAAGTCCATAATATTTTGCCATTAAAAGACTATTTACATACATCCCTGATGGATATTCTACAATCAAACGTTCAAAATTTGCTTTCATTTCATCCAGCAGTTTCTGATTTGGGTAAAACGGATTAACCAAATAGCAAAAATCTGTTAATCTCGGATAACGCCAATATCCACCGTATCTATTCTGAATCTTATTCAGTTTTTCTTCTGGTGAAGCAAAAATAGACTCTGCAATATCCAAATCCTGCACATCATCAATCTCGTACCACTCTTTTCCTTCTAGCGGCAATGCTTTAATATCAGGTTTGTCTAGTAAAGTAATAACTTTTAGCACCTGCTCATAATATTCGTTATTACCTAGTGCTTTGCTATATGCTTCCAAAAATGGCACATAATGTGTAACAGAAAAATCTTTACTGAATTTGTAAATATTAACCGTTTTATAATAATTTTTAATATCTTCAAATCTAAAATCTTTCTTAGCCAAAAAAGAGTTGATATTATTATCTTCATCTAATGTAACAACCGTTCCATCCATCCAACTCTCAAACTTGGCAACCAAAACTAGATTGGGATAAGGATGCGCAAGCAAATCTTCCAATATACCATTTTCAAAAATCAAATCAGATTCCAAAAGCAATGTATCCTCACGCAAAAGATAATCTCTGGCCAGATATAAAGAATAAATATTATTTGTTTTATAATAAATTTCATTGCATACAAATTCTATCTTGGTCTGTATACCAAGTTCATTCACATAGTCCTGTAATTTCCGAGCCTCATACCCTACAACAAGCACAATCTTACTAAGTCCAAGGCAATCCAACTGTCCCAGCACTCTCTCAATCATTGTAACTCCATTGACTTCAACCATACATTTTGTGGCATTCTGGGTTAATTCTTTTAATCTTTTTCCCATGCCTGCCGCTAAAATAATTGCCTGCATAACTTTCTCCTTCTATATTCCCATCTTTTATATCATTTCGTAAATCTTGTTATGTGGATAAGCATTAAAAGTATACCTTCTTTAAAGCAACCATTAACCAAAAGATACTATCTTAAACCTCATCCCCAAATTCAAGACAATACGGAAAATGATTTTTTCTTTTTTCTATTGGCGGCAATGTCATATAATCTCCATAAGCCAATCGTAAACTCTCATCAATGTCCTTCTGAAATGCTACTTTTATACCTTCAAATTCTAATTCAATCAACGGAAATGACTTTTTCCTATTAATCATATTAATATATGGACTTGTATCGCATAGATATGCCAGTCTTTCCGTCTCAACATCATTATACTTACAACTTGCATTTTTGCATTTCATATATATCCATTTGGGTGAAATACGAAACATTACCAGCATTGCGTGAATCATCACACATACAAGACTGATAATCTCTTTGGTTACACCCGTGAATGGCAATACCGGTTTTGGAATAAAACGCAATATCAAAACCTTGCTCCAAAACCATGTAATTCTTGCCTGCTTTTTCATCTCTTTATCATCATCCGAAACATTATCATAAGCATATACATCTAAAAAAATTCCCAAGTCACAATTCGCATCTTTGATTGCTTCCTCAACAAACTTTGTCCCCTTAATCATTATCCTCGTCGTCATCAATGGATAATTAGGCATGCATTCTGCATTAGCAATCTGATACTTATCCCTAAACTTTTCCTTAAAAATTTCTATCAATTTTTCATAATCTTTTCTCGGTAATCCCACGTCAATATCATCATCCCACGGAATAAATCCCTGATGTCGCAAAGCACCAATACCCGTGCCTGCAAACGCAAAATAAGTTAAGTCATATTCTTTACAAACAGCAATAAAGTCCTTTAATATACCCAATTCCAGTTTCTGTAATCTTTTTAATGTTGCCTCATCATACTCTCTCATCTACTTTCATTCCTTTTCTAATTGTTACTATCATACTTTCTAGTTCCGGATAACCTATCAGATAATCCTGGACAGAAAGTTCAATCACTCTCTTATCAGTCATCACTCAGATATTCGAACATATTATAACATTTATCTAAACAATTATTCAATACATTATAATTTTCTACAACTCAGAAAAATGGGTTGTTTTCCCAACAAAAAAGACGCATACATATATTACTGTACACGTCACTTCTATTCAAACAAGTCTCCTATCTGT
>JAFUQM010000055.1 GCA_017472325.1 Lachnospiraceae bacterium | reverse complement strand
GGAAAATAGAGATCTTTATTAAAGTGCGCAAAAATCAGGGAGTAACTTCTAAAAATCGAAGTTTTCCCTGATTTTCATTTTTGCAAAAGAAGGAGCATCGCTCCATAACTAATTTTTAGTTATTTTGCGACACTCCCTTTTTTATAAGACAAGGTTTTCAAAACGATTGTAATAAAACAACAAAATCAGGTGCTAAAAAATACCATCGTTTATTGTACTTTTACTTTCATAGTGACTTTCGCCGGTTTGATGGAGCGATGCGCACCCACCGGTGTCACTTCAAATGTAACCTTATATGTTTTTCCTGCCTTTAGCTTTGTAGAATCTGTAATCTTCAAAGTCTTGTTTGCACTATCGTACTGCATTCCCTGTGGAATAGAAACCGCCTTCACATACGCAATTTTTGAAGAAACCGGACTCTTGACTATCATTGCAACAGGATATGCAGACACTTCATTTCTGCATAGTGTAATTGTACTTTGTTTGGCCACTGCACGAAAAGCAGATTGCTTTGGTTTGATTCTCACTGTGACGGGTTCGCATACATAACCATTCTCTAGCGTTGCTTTTACAGAAAGTTCATACGTTGTCTTAGGCAAAACAGCGGCATACGGTTTGGCATATACTTTTATTTTGCCATTATCATCCACGTGTGCATAGAATTTAGCCGCATCTTTCCCTTCTAACGAAGCAACTACAACACGACCTGCAAAATCCTTCATGGATGGTGTATAGGTAACACAAGTTTGTTCTCTTGCTATCAAATCAATATTACCAGCTGGTTTTAAGGTAAGGGTCGGTTTTGCAGTTGCTACGACTACAGTAAGAGAAACCGTTCCCTCTGCTTTCACATACGTTCCTTTATCTGACACATATCCTGTCAGTTTGAACTTGTAGTTTCCTTTTTCAGTTCCTTTTTTGATAAATACCTTTAACAGTCCTGTTTTTTTGTTATAAACAAATTGGAGGTTGTCTTCCGTAAGCATTGCTGCAGTCTTATCATTTGTACTACTCACAAGCATCTTAGCCGGATACGCTTCTGTACTGTTTTGTAAGCGCATCTTTACCATTGCCGGAATTTCTCCACACTCTATACTATTTAAGGTAATCTTCTTTACGTCACTAACGAGTGTATTGCTCTTTATCTTCTTAGAAACAGTCGCAATTGTTACCTTTTTGCTGTAAGCAGTCCGGTATCCGGCAAAAGCAATCTCTATCATACCTTTTTTATCTAACTTCGTACCATGCTTTAACTGGCCAATCGTAAGAACATATGCTTTGTCAGTTCCTTCTATGCTCTTTTGTTTAAAATCAGAAGAAGACGTCTGAAAGGCAATGCTTTCTATCGTTTCTTTTCCTGTTATCTGGTACACTGCATTCTCATTTAATAACAATACATTTGGCTTTATCGTCTGCTTTATCGATACAGACGGAAAGCTTGTTTTTGTTGTTACATTTAGAGGATACTCCCACGTTCCCTGGTCTGTTTTAATGTGGCAAATCAGATTATATTTTTTATTGGCTCCAATTTGCTTGGTCTGAATATAGTAGGTTCCATCCTTTAACGTAACGTTAAATGCCTTCTCTGTGCCGTCATTTTTCTTGGATGTAAGAGATACTTTGGTTATGTTCGTATTGCCTTCTATCAGGCGAATATCGAGTGGCGTACCGTCTATCGTATTTTGATTTACTGTAATATTACTGTTAACCAAAACCGGTGCTGCCGCTATCTCCTGCGGTTCCTCACTCGCTTTTTCTGCTACGACATAGAGAATATTTTTGGTTACCGATTCTGGGGTTTTATTGCCTTTTACCTTTGATGTCATGGTAATGGATATTTTCTGTTTTCCCGCTTTTGTTCCCGTTACGCGATACCAACATCCATTATCCTCTGAGGTTACAGGCGTCAAGTTCAAATACTTCTTATCACAATTGATTGTTATTGCATATTCCGATGCCAATAACTCTTGTCCATTCGTCACTGGATAGCATTTGATTAGGTTTGTTTCACCTACAAAAACTTCACTTTCTCCAGTCATTAGCACATCAGTAATCCTTGTATCATAGTTTTTGTCCAGTCGCTCCTCTTCGCCTTCCAACACTTCAACCAGACATTCTGCATACAGCTCGCCTGCCACTGCCCGCACTACGACCGGCTCCTCTGTTACTTCAATTGCCTGTATTACGCCATTTACTATCGAAACCTTTTCCGGTGCCAATGACTCATAGGCAATCTCATTATCTGTCGCATTTGTCGGTGTTAACACGACTGGTAAATAATACGTGCTTCCTTTCTCTAACTGCAATGTATCTTTCGTAAAACGAATTGACTTTAACGGCAGCTGCCACTCTGTAATCTTTACCAATACACTATCTGAAAGCGTGGAATCACTCTCACTCGTTGCTGTGACCTTCACAGTACCTTCTATCTTGCCTGTCAGAATACCTTCTGGCGTAATATCTGCCTGTCCAATTCCATCCGCACTTTCTACACTCCAGGATACTTTTTTATTTGTCGTATTTTCCGGTGTAAACTTCGCTCTAAACTGTACGCTTTCTCCTTCCATCACTTCTAATGGATTATCCGCTATGCTCACGCCCTCTGCTGGAATATCTGGAACATCAATATCGGCGATAGAGAAGAAATTCATCGTATATGTAATCGGTGCAGGTTGACCGTTAATCGTCGTGCCTGTAACCGTGACGGTTACTTCATCACCTTTGGGAAAGTATTCTTCATTTACACCTGTATTAAACTGTAAGCGTCTTCCTGTTACAATAAGATACCCCTCATGATTTACACGAAACTCCATATCCGACGTAAACGTCCAGCTCTTCCCTAATGCCTTACTTGTCATCTGCACAGTAATATTCTCAGGCACCATAGGGTCATATTCTGTGGATAGGTAAAGTGTTTGCGCATCAAGATTCCCAGGAAATACCCCTGTACTAGAGTGTCCTAACCACGAAACATACTGTGATTCTAATGGTGCATTCGTTGCTGGCCAATGATAATATCCTTTATCAAAACTACCTTCTCTAACTAAATATTGTGGCCATTCAGAATTATACTCTCTTAAATATATTGTACTAGATGGTCCTGAATTTCCAAAACCTGCTACTGTGAGTCCTGGATTTAATATATGTCTCCTATCTTCGGTATCACCAACATTTGTCATAGACGTTATTGACCCAATCAAAGAATACCCAAGATTACCACCAAACCACCATATTTCATTTTTCATCACGCAACTTCTCTTATAGAATTCATCTGTAATTCCTTCTGGTCTTTCATAACTAAAGCTGCCATTCATTCTTACTAGTTCAGCTGTTGCATTGCAAAGACTGCTTGCCTCTTCATCATAGATGACATCTGCGGGAAGTCCTGCTACATATCTACAGAAATTAATATAGTCTACCCCATTCTGCAATACTTCTTTGCTTAGTAGCCCTCCATCTGTATGATTGACCTCTCTTTCATAACTCTCATCTAGACTGTAATTGATATCCAATTCCTTCCACTTTCTGGCGATATCCTCTTTGGATGGATATTTTATCTCTGTGATTGGCTCGAAACTACACGCTTTTGTTGTAATTGTTGTACTCTCAAACTGATAATTAGAATATTCATTGATATAGGCCGTTGCCACAGCAGTTTTCCCAGGAGGCAAATCAATAACTTGTATTATCCCCTG
>JAFUQM010000054.1 GCA_017472325.1 Lachnospiraceae bacterium | reverse complement strand
TGTTAATTTGTTTGTATCAACTTTTCTCTCTACACATCCGCAAACTGTGCCATATACAGGTTATAATACGCGCCTTTCTTCTCCATCAGTTCCTTGGGACTTCCCTGTTCCACAATTCCACCATCATTAATGACAAAAATTCTGTCTGCATTCTGAATAGTGGATAATCTGTGGGCAATAACAAAACTGGTTCTTCCCGCAAGCAATGCTTCAATACCTTTTTGTACCAGAATTTCCGTATGAGTATCAATGCTGGAAGTGGCTTCATCCAAAATTAAGATCTTTGGCATGGAAATCATAGTTCTGGCAAAAGCAATTAACTGTCTCTGTCCGATAGAAAGTCCTGCGCCCTGTTCTTTCAATTCCGTATCATAACCCTTTTCCATTTTCATAATAAAGTCGTGAGCATTGACTGCTTTCGCAGCCTGAATCACTTCCTCTTCCGTGGCATCTAATTTTCCATAAAGAATATTGTCCCGCACTGTTCCATGGAAAATGAAATTATCCTGGGTCATAACTCCCATCTGTTTTCTCAGACTTTCAATGGAAATCTTAGTCAAATCGTATCCATCAATTAAAATATTTCCTTCTTCAATGTCATAAAAGCGGCTGATAAGATTTACAATGGTAGTTTTCCCTGCTCCCGTAGGACCCACTAAGGCAATAGTTTCTCCCGGACTAACTTTGAAACTTACATCTTCCAAAACCCTGGTTTCTGCTGCAGTTCCTTTATCATAAGTAAAGCTTACATGGGAAAATTCTACTGCGCCTCGAATCTCAGGTAATTCTTCCACGCCTTCTCTATCAAAAATATCCGGTTCGGTATCCAGAATGTCAAAGATACGCTCCGCTGCCGTTAAGTTTGTTACTAAACTATTATAAAAATTACTAAGATTCATGATAGGTCTCCAGAACATATTAATATAAGTTCCGAAAGCTACCAACAAACCTACGGAAATATTCTCGATTCCAAGAACCTTGATTCCCACCAGATAAAGCATCATAGCTCCGATACCCCAGCAGAAATCAATGACCGGACCAAACATATCTGCATAGCGGCAGGCATCCCAGAATGAATTTCGATGTTCATGCGCCAAATCTGCAAAAATTTCTCTTGTTTCCTCTTCTGCTCCAAAACTTTGTACTACACTCATTCCTGCAATATCTTCGTGCACATAGGCATTTAAGTTAGAAGATTTCTTTCTGAAAATCTGCCAACGTTTATGAGCTGCTCTCTGTATTACAAAAATTCCAAGCATCATCAATGGAAGTGTACTTAAAGATGCTAACGTCAGCCATACATCTTTTATCAACATAATCACTACAACACCAATCACCGTAACAAACTCAGGGATTAAAGTTGTGACAAAATTGTTTAACACATCTTTCAGAGAATTTACATCCCCAATAATTCTTGCCAGAATTTTTCCCGTTGGCCTGCTGTCAAAAAATGCAAAGGATAATGTCTGGATATGTTCATACAAATCCTGTCTGATTTTTAATAGAATCTCATTTGTGATCTTTGCCATGACCAACATCCTGATTTTTACCATTACAACGAAAATGATATTTAACATTAGTGCAAAAATTCCTAATTTTAATAGACCTGACATATTTTTGTTTGCCACATAATTATCCAATGCTTCTTCAATAATCAATGGATTTATCAAAGAAATTCCCACCGTAACACCCATACAAAGAAGCACAAGCACAATGGTGACTTTATATTCAAACAAGTAGGAAAGCAGCCGTTTTAAGATTTTCTTTTTATCAGTGTTTTCCATAAACTCGTCTTCACGATATGAATTTACTGCCATATTTTTCCCTTCTTTCTCATTATGTTTTTATATTATTGGAACTGTTCAGAGCCAACCTCACTTAGCTCTGAATAGTTCCATATTGTGCCTTATAAGTCTGATAATACAGCCCTTTCTTCTGAAGCAATTCTTCATGAGTTCCTCTTTCTGCAATCTTTCCATCTTCCAGATAAATGATTTCGTCCGCATGACGGACCGCAGAAATTCGGTGTGCAATAATGATTTTCGTAATTCCTTTCAGATTGTTCAGGTTTTTCTGGATTTCCACTTCCGTTTCCATATCCAAAGCAGACGTAGAATCATCCAATACCAGAATAGGGCTCTTCTTGGAAAAAGCTCTTGCAATACTGATACGCTGCTTTTGCCCGCCGGACAGACCAACACCTCGTTCTCCGATAACGGTTTCATACTGCTCATCTAACTTTTCGATAAATTCACTGGCTCTGGCACGATTGGCAGCGTATTTAATTTCTTCTTCTGAAAGAAGTTTTCTTTGTCCCATTTTGATATTTTCTTCAATAGTATCTGAAAAAAGAAATACGTCCTGCAATACTACGGCAATACTGCTTCTAAGCTGCTTTAAAGTCAAATCACGGATATCCACACCGTCTACTTTGATCGTCCCATCACTGACGTCAAAAAATCTCTGCAATAAATTAATGATGGAAGATTTTCCGGAACCGGTAGCTCCCATAATTCCCAAAGTCTTTCCAGAAGGCAGATAGAAACTGATGTCTTCTAAAATATTTTTTCCTTCTATAGAGAAACTTACATTTTCAAATGCCACATCGCCAGTCACGTTTTCTAAAATGACTGCATCTTCTTTATTACAGATTTCCGGTTTTTCTCCGTAAATTTTCTTAATCTTTTTGTAAGATGCGATTCCTGAAGATAAACCATTAGTAAGCCATCCCATCATTTCCATAGGCCAGGTACAGTTTCTGGTATATTCAACAAAAGCTACCAAAGCACCCAAAGACATTTCTCCGTTCATAACGGAAATTCCACCAAGAACTGTAGTGCAAACCGGAAGTGCTTTTCCTACAAATTGGAAAATAGGATAATACTTTGCCATAACTTTGGACTGGGTAATATTTAACTCATAATATTTGTTGTTATGAGATAAGAATTTTTCAATCTCAAATTTTTCTCTTGCAAATGCCTTTACAGTACGGACTCCTGCCAGATTTTCTTCAGCAACTGTGGTAAGAACTGCATTTTCCTCACTAATCCCCTCGTACACCTTATCCAGTTTTCTTTCCATAATCACTGCTGCCACACCGCAGACAATCATAGTAATCAATGGAAGAAATGCCAGTTTCCAGTTTCGGGTAAACATGCAATAGAGAACGATAGTTACATGAATTACGACTTCAATTAAAAGCATTCCCACATAACCCAATACGTCCCATACTCTGTCCACATCATCCTTTACCCTTGCCATTAATTCTCCGGTATTGGTTCCTGCAAAAAAATTCATAGATAAAGACTGAATATGATTGAACAGATCCTTTCTCATTTCAGAACCAATGGTGGATGCCAGTTTATCAAAAGTAAATTCCTTAAAATAACCGGTAATGGCTCTTCCTACTCCCACTACCACGATTCCTATCAATAACCCTAATAAAATTTCCGTTTTTCCACCCAGCATGACATCATCAATAATGCTTTCTGTAATCATGGGATATAACATATCCAAAACAATAGCTGCAATCATACAAAGAATTGCAAAAACATATCCTAACCAATGCTTACCTATATAGGTATGTAATTTCTTCATTTTCCTTCCCCTTCTTTCCTTTTTTATTTACAAAATAAATTAAAACGTGAGCTTTCTAATTCATTTCTTTACACCTACAGGACCTGCCACTGGCAGCTCCCTTCGGATGCATGGCAACACAAAAAACCCATGGCAAATATTACCATGGGTTTACAAACTTAATTAATATTTCTGTGTCCAAATAAAGTCTACGTTCTTCTAACCATGTAAACAAGAATTCTCACACAAACTTAACCGAGGTAATATAAAGCTTATTCTGATTTTTTGTATTGCGATTTTTATTCATAATTGTCATTTTTATTACCTCTCTTTCTTTTATATTTTATGAAATCACTTCCATAATCTGTCTATGGATAGTTAAGCACACATAATTTCTTTTGTCAACACACTTTTTTAAATTGTCGGAAAACTTTTATTTCCCATCTTCTCCCGATATTCCGTAGGTGTACACCCTTTCATCTCCCGGAATGTTTTTGTAAAGTAGCTCATATCCTGAAATCCACACTGTGTACCAATATCTGCAATTTTCTCCTGTGTGGAAATTAAAAGCCCTGCTGCTTTATGAATACGAAACTGCTTTACATACTGAATGGGCGGTTTCCCTATGGTCTTACGAAAACAGCGCAGGCATTCACTTTCACTAATCATAGCACTGCCTGCGATATCAGCCGTACTAAGTTCTTCACCACAGTTCTGCTCAATATATTGAATCATTTTTTTCATTCTCTCCCCGTCTCTTAACTGCTTTGGTGAAGGTCTGCTTTGAGCTATATTCATATGATCAGAAAGCAGAAATATCATTTTTGATAAAGCATCCCTTACTTGAAATTCATATCCTGATGGCTCATGGACACAAAACTGCCAGGCTTTTTCAATATTATCTATGATTTCCTTCTGCCAATCTTTACTGCACTGAAAGTGAATACCCTTTAAAGAGGAATTATCTAAAATTGGCTGAATATATTTCTGCCAGAAAATACTTTCTGCACTTCCTCCTACTAGCCTTGGATGAAATACCAGAGAATGGAACTGACATCCGGATTGTTCATAATCCCATGCCCCGTGCAGGACTCCGGCGTTGATAAAAATTCCTTCTCCTTCTCTGATAATGTATTTTTCTGTTCCGGCTGCAACTATCGTCTGGCCCTTAATTACCACCATAGCTTCCAGCTCGTCATGCCAATGCCAATGTACTTCTTCTCTTTCCAAATTATCATGATAACAGGCTATCGGGAAAAGTGCTGTTCCATGCTCTGCTAACTCTCTGCCCTGCTGATTTATGATTACATTACATTCTGATAATGCCATTTATTGTTTCCTCTCTCCTATACCAAACATCTTTCCGACTATATTCATATCCATCTACAATTCAACTCTATTTCTGACGGTTTTATCATAGAATATGGACTGTTTTTTTCTATTTATCTTACTTTTTTGTTGATATAATCATAGCAGAACGTTAGGAGGAACTCAATATGATACATTTATTACTTGAAATCATTTACATATCCTTTATCAGCCTTGGTCTGCCGGATGCACTGCTTGGCTCTGCATGGCCCATTATGTACCAGGAATTCAATGTTCCGGTTTCTTATGCCGGTATGATTTCCATGATTATTTCCTTTGGTACGATTATTGCCAGTCTCCAAAGTGACCGCCTTACCCGAAAGTTCGGTACCGGAATGGTAACTGCATTCAGCGTTGCCATGACTGCTCTTGCTCTCTTTGGATTTTCCACCAGCTCATCCTTTTTAAGTCTGTGCCTGTGGGCTATTCCTTACGGACTGGGAGCCGGCGGTGTGGATGCTTCTTTAAATAACTATGTAGCTCTTCACTATGCCAGCCGTCATATGAGCTGGCTGCATTGTATGTGGGGAGTCGGAACTTCCATCGGTCCTTATATTATGAGTTATGCCCTTACCAATACACAAAGCTGGAACAATGGCTATTTATATATTTCTATTCTTCAGATTATTTTAACAGCCATTTTAATGTTTAGTCTGCCTTTATGGAAAAAACGTCCTAATGCAGATACCGGTTCAGACTATAGCAGTGATAAACCTCTGTCCTTAAAAGAAATTATTGCCATCCCAGGTGCAAAAGAAGTTATGGTAACATTCTTCTGCTACTGTGCATTGGAACAGACCGCTATGCTTTGGGCGAGCAGCTATTTGGTATTTCATCATGGGCTTTTGGAAGAGACCGCTGCCAGCTTTGCCAGCCTGTTTTGTATCGGTATTACAGTAGGAAGATTTTTAAGTGGTTTCATTACTATGAAATTAAATGACACGCAGATGATTCGATTTGGATTTTCCATTATTTTATTGGGAATACTTATTATGTTCTTCCCATTCGGAGAAATGGCGGCTTTCACGGGATTTATTCTGATTGGTCTTGGATGTGCTCCGGTATATCCTTGCATTATCCACTCTACACCGGATCACTTTGGTGCTGAAAGATCACAGGCTTTGGTAGGTGTCCAAATGGCAAGCGCTTATGTCGGAATTCTGATTATGCCTACTTTATTCGGATTAATTGCAAACCATATCAGTACTTCTCTGTTACCAATATATTTGCTTATTATTTTGATCGTTATGACTATAATGCATGAAAAGCTGGTTAAAATAACATCATAATATTTTTAGTGTTACTTGACAGTATTTAAGAAATCACCTAAACTAAATAGTATAAATTATCAAAGAAAGAAGGTCTTACACATGCCTGAAATGTTCTTATTATTAGGTGGCGGTTTATTAATTATTATCTTTGCTGTTGTTGTATCCGTAGTTTCTTCTGTAGTATCTGCGGTTGCTTTTGTAGGAAGCGAAGACGGCGAATAATATTAGACTCCTACTCCATTGAAACCAGGAATAAAACTTTCCTTTGCGGTTTCACCTTCTTGAATAAAACCATTTTCCCATCCTAAGCTTAGTGCGTAATCCACTACCTTTTGGTATTCTCTTTTAGTGACTTTACGGCTAAGTAATGGGTGGTTTTTTATTTGTTGCATCGGTGTGTACTGATTCATAATACTAATATAGATTCTATTTCCATATGCATTCCATAAATAATCAAAAACTGCCTTGGAATCCTTGGTACTTCCCGGTAACACCAAATGTCTTACAATCACACCTTTTTTTATAAGTCCTCTATCATCAAATATCGGTTCACCCACCTGTCGCACCATTTCTTCTATTGCCTTTGATGCTACTTCAAAATAATTTTCTGCATTAGAATATTCCTTGGAAAGTTCCTTTGAAACATATTTCATATCCGGTAAATAAATATCTACTAATCCTTCTAATAAACGAAGAGATTCTACTCTTTCGTAACCACTGGTATTATATACAACGGGAATAATAAGTCCTTCTGCTTTTGCAAGACTCAAAGCCTTTGCAATCTGAGGAATATAATGGGTTCCTGTCACCAGATTAATGTTATTAGCACCTTTTGTCTGCAATTCCAGAAAAATTTCTTTCAATCGTACAATACTAATCTCTTTTCCTATTTTCTCTCCATTCTCTTCTTTTCCCAATGCAATCTTATGATTCTGACAAAAAATGCAACGTAAAGGACAGCCGCAGAAAAATACAGTACCGGAACCTTCTTCTCCGGAAATACAAGGTTCCTCCCACATATGAAGTGCCGCTCTTGCTACATATATTTTATCAGTTTGTCCACAATATCCTGTTTTTCCTATCATTCTGTCCACAGAACAATTTCGTGGACAGAGGGTACAAAGATTCTCCATTTCCTTTCCTCCTGACTTACACTTTAGCCTTTAGAAACTTGCTTTGCGCGAAAAAAATCCTGTACAAGATGGAACTTATACACGTTACCTTCGCAGTTAACTCCGCCAGGCACCCTCACGGCACATAGGAGGTTCTTCTTATGGCTGCTACATTCCTGTCCTGACCAGATTCGTAGATTCCTATTGCGCGAGACCCAAACTTCATCGCCACTTACTAAGGGCAGCTATATAAGCTCCATCCTATACAGGATATTCGTCTCATTTATTCTCTTAAAAATACTTTGTTAGTATACAGGGAATTCCAGCCTTTGTCAACACTCTCCCTGCTTTACTTCCATAACTACTCTTCTTTTTCCTGTTTTGCTTTTCGTGCTGCTTTTTCTTCCTTATTCCGAATACGCAGTTCTTTAAAAAACTCCTGCAGAATCTGGCTGCATTCTTCTTCCATGACACCACGAACTACATTTACCTGATGATTAAATTCCGGCATTTCCAAAATGTTTAAAACACTTCCGCCGCATCCGGCCTTTGGATTCATACATCCCATTACCACATTGGTAATTCTGGACTGCACAATGGCTCCGGCACACATCTGACAAGGTTCCAAAGTCACATACAAAGTACAATCCTCCAGACGCCAATCACCCATTTTCTTACTGGCACGATTAATTGCTGTAATTTCTGCATGAGCCAGAGTATTCTTATCTGTATTTCTGCGATTATATCCTCTGGCAATAATCTTGTCCTCATAAACAATCACGCAGCCAATAGGAACTTCTCCTAAGGCATATGCCTTTTTTGCCTGCTTTAATGCTTCTTTCATATATTTTATATGTTGTTCCATAGATGCCTCACTATATACTATTTGTCTCTTATTTTATATTAAATAACTCTTCAGAGCAAGTTCGAAAATTTTTATAAATTTGCTTGGCTCTGAAGAGTTAACATATTATACTTAGTAAAGAATCCCACTAAAAGAAAGAGGATACTTATGAACATTTGCGGTTATCAGAAAACAACATTATTAGATTATCCCGGACACGTTGCCGCTACTATTTTTACCGGTGGCTGTAATTTTCGCTGTCCGTTCTGTCACAACTCCGATTTACTTTCCAAGTCTGTGGCTACTGTTTCCGAAGAAGAAATTTTTTCTTTTTTGCAAAAAAGAAAAAATATTCTTTCCGGAATCTGTATTACCGGCGGCGAACCAACTTTACAGCCGGATCTTGTAGAATTTATAGAGAAAGTCCGTTCCTTAGGTTATAAAGTCAAATTGGATACCAACGGTTACCGACCTCAAATTATTTCTGATTTATTGAGCAGAAATATGTTGGACTATATCGCTATGGACATCAAAGCTGGATTTTCCAATTACCCCAAAGTCAGCGGGATTCTTAATATAAATATAGAAACAATCAAGGAATCCATTTCTATAATTGAAAATTCCGAAATTGATTATGAATTCCGCACCACTGTTGTAAAAGAACTTCATACCAAACAGGATTTTTTTGAAGTTACAGAAATGATTTCTTCCCCAAGTCCTTATTATATACAATCCTTTAAAGACAGCGGAAATATTCTCACTCCGGGACTTTCTTCCTGTGATAAGGAAACCTTGGAATATTACTTGTCCATAGTTCGGGAAAAATTACCGAATTCTTCCTTGCGTGGGGTAGACTAAAAACACTATCAAAGCCCCTATTATAGTTAAGGTTGCAGTATGCCATGGCTCAAATAAAAATCATATTTCAACTTCAATCATATAATAACCATAACTTCCTGCCTGCACCGGATGTTCTGTACTTTCAAATCCTACAAAACCAAACATCTGGGCAGCCTGCTTTTCACGTTCATAATAAACTCCCGGAA
Source organism: Lachnospiraceae bacterium (assembly GCA_017472325.1). Classification (GTDB taxonomy): domain Bacteria; phylum Bacillota; class Clostridia; order Lachnospirales; family Lachnospiraceae; genus RGIG4733. The sequence continues at coordinate 47,826 of JAFUQM010000054.1, read as the reverse complement.
CTCCGACATAGACAGGTGCTTTCTCCTCTTCCGTTAATTTTCCTAAAATCATATGCCCATAATTATAAAATCCGTGAAGCAAAAAACTATTATGTACCAATTTCTGATACCCTTGCTGCAAAATAATAAAGTCTTCCGGCTTAATAGACAAAAATACTTTTCTGTTCGGAAATGGATGTACTTGAGGATACTTTGTACACAGTTGCTGCCACTTATCCTCATGAATTGGTTCTATGATTTCTATTTTTTTACTCGATGTTGAATCTACATATTTCTCCTCAATTCCTTCTATTAAAATATTTTCGGAAGCTGCCTCCGTTTCTGAGGATGTTCTTTCCTTCTCTTCGTTACAAACAATCACTTCCTCTTTTTTTGTTTCAGAAGCCGTAGGCAGAACCTCTTTATTATCTTTCTTAGAAAGCATTTTAAACTTATCCGCCTTTTTCTCCTGCTCAAGACTAACAGGTACAAACAAATATTCATTTGAATTTAAACGAATCATAAATCCGTCTATATCGCTTAAATACAGTCTGTCATCAAAAGTATCAATATACATTTCTCCGGAAGCAGACATGGAGAGAAACTCTTTTGTAAAATTTCCTATGCCTTTCTCTATTACTATTTCCCCTATTACTTTTCCGGTCCTCTTTTCTTCAATTTGATAATTTCCCTGCGGACAACTCACATCCTTTATTTGAAATTCTATTTTGTGTCTGCCATTATATAATTTCCAACGAAGAAATCCTACATTCCTAACCTTTTCCTCTTTTTTATAATAATCTACATATGAAATATAACGAAAAAATGATTCCATAGGTCACCCTCCTATAGAATCATTTTATGAATAACTTGTACAATTTATGACTAAAACCTAATCCCTACTATCTAAATATTGCAAATAACTTACTACCATTAATGCAATTTTAAAAGTAAGAGCATCGTCAAAATTACGGATATCCAATCCGGTTTCTTTTTCCAGTTTTTCAATTCGATATACTAATGTATTTCTATGAATATATAACTGTCTCGCTGTTTCAGAAACATTCAAGCTGTTTTCAAAAAATTTGTGGATTGTAATCTGTGTTTCTTCATCCAGCTTATCCGGAAGATTTTCTCCAAAGATCTCACTCATGAACATACGACACAGATTTACCGGTAATTGATAGATTAATCTGCCAATACCTAATTTTTCATATCCAATAACACTCTTTTCAATATAGAAAATTTTTCCAACATCTAAAGCCATTTTTGCTTCTTTGTAAGATTTAGATACGTCTTTTAATTCCCCAACCACTGTTCCATATGCTACTTTTACAGATAACATTGCTTCTGCATTTAACATATCCACAATCGTTTTTGCTGTCTGACCAATTTCTTCTTCCGTATCCTCCCTACGAAGGCTTTTAATCAAAACAATATTCCTTTCATCCACAGAGGTCACAAAATCCCCATTCTGTTGAGAAAATAAGCTACGCAGCATTTCTTTTGCAATAGTTTCGCTTTCGCTTTTTGTTTCGATTAAATATACAATTCTTTTAGCTTCTACTTCCAGATGCAGCTTTTTTGCACGATTATAAATATCTACCAACAATAAATTATCAAGAATTAAATTCTGGAAAAAATTGTTACGGTCGTATTTTTCTTTATATGCTAATATTAATGCTTCTAACTGATTTACTTCAATTTTAGCTACATGGTAAGCATGTTGCTGTTCACCGCACGCTACTAACACATAAAGATCTCTGCCTTCATCCTGAACCTTCATGAACCATTTGTTGTCCAACTCCTGAGTTTCGGCTACAGATTCTGCAAAAATACGAACAATGTGAGGCTCTACATCTATTTCAGAAGATGTTCCTGCTATTTTTGTCCCCTCCAAATCATATACTTCCAACTCTATTTTTGTAATAGCTTTTAATTCATCCAAACTCTTTTGAATAATCTGATTGGATAACATGAACTCTCTCCATTTCTTTTTAGATTAGTTAAAAAAGGGGTCAGAGAAATCTGACCCCCTAGTATTATCTTTGATTAGTTTGTAATAACCTGTTCTGTTTCTTTATCGAATACATGAATCTTGTCAAGATCAAATGCAAATTTGATAGCATCACCAGGTCTAGCTGTTGTACGAGGATCAACTCTAGCTGTGATTGGATATTCAGCTAAATCGAAGTATAAGAATACTTCTGCACCAAGTAATTCGTAAACTTTAACCTGAGATTCGAATACACATTTAGAATTTGCAAGGAATGCTTCAGAATCATATACGTCTTCTGGACGGATACCGAATGTAACTGTTTTTCCATCGTAACCGCCATCAATTAATTTCTTAGATTTATCAGCTGGTAATGGAATAGATTTTCCACCTACTACTAAGTTAGCTACACTGCCTTCTACTTTAACAACAGCATCTAAGAAGTTCATCTGAGGAGATCCCATGAAACCTGCAACGAAGAGGTTCTGTGGTTTTTCATATAAGTTCTGAGGTGTATCTACCTGCTGAACAACACCATCTTTCATAACTACGATTCTTGTACCAAGTGTCATAGCTTCTGTCTGGTCATGTGTTACGTAGATGATAGTTGTACCTAATCTCTGATGTAATTTAGCGATTTCGATACGCATCTGTACACGAAGTTTAGCATCAAGGTTGGATAAAGGTTCGTCCATAAGGAATACTTTAGGATTACGAACGATAGCACGACCCATAGCAACACGCTGTCTCTGACCACCTGATAATGCTTTTGGTTTACGATCAAGGAGCTGTGTTAAGTCAAGGATTTTAGCTGCTTCTTTAACCATTTTATCGATTTCATCTTTTGGTACTTTTCTTAATTTAAGACCGAAAGCCATGTTGTCATATACTGACATATGTGGATACAGAGCGTAGTTCTGGAATACCATTGCGATATCTCTGTCTTTTGGTTCAACGTCATTTACTAATCTGTCACCGATTCTTAATTCACCTGAAGAAATATCTTCAAGACCAGCGATCATACGAAGTGTAGTAGATTTACCACATCCTGAAGGACCTACGAAAATAATGAATTCCTGATCTGCAATTTCAAGGTTGAAATCTTTAACAGCTTCAAAACCGTTAGGATATACTTTGCAGACATTTTTTAATGATAAACTTGCCATTTGAATTTGCCTCCTAAATTTCTTTTTGTTAGTTTATGTCTGACAACTGGAGTATTCAGCGTCTAGACTGTTCAAACTCGAACTGTTCATATTTGAACACTTCCTTTTTGACTCTGAATCAAGTATAACTGAGTCAGAACGCATTTACCATACCACTATTTCACAAATATTTTACTTATCATTGTAAAAATTGCTTATAACTCTCAGGATTTTTTGAGTTTATTAGCAACTTGCCTAAAATTTTAAAGCGGAGTTATGCATTTTGTCCATAACTCCGCTTTTCCTCTTATCTTATATCTTTTGAAGTACCTTCAACTACTTCTCCATCATCATAAAATGCTAACTGATTTTTACCTCTCTTCTTGGCTTTATATAACGCTTTATCTGCTGCTTTATATAAAGTTTCAAAATCAGCACCATCTTTTGGGAATACTGCACAGCCAATACTAGCAGTTGCAGAATATTTAACATATTCCCCTGCTTTAAAATTCTTGAAGAACCTAGCAACTTTTTCTGCTTCCTTCTCCACAATCTCATCTGTTGGTAAATCTTTTAAGAAGATTGTAAACTCATCACCACCAGAACGACCAAGAATGTCAGTTACTCTAAACTCTGCTTTAAGCTGAAGTCCAAGTGTTCGAAGTACCTCATCACCAAACGCATGACCCATTGTATCGTTGATCTTCTTAAAGTTATCAATATCAAGTACAAACATCAAAGATTGACTATTTGGATTATGCGCCATGTATTCTTTAATCTTACGTTCTGTTGCTATCTTATTATTCAGCTCTGTCAACAAATCTGTATCTGCTTTATTTTCAAGTTTCTTATTACTTTCAATATTTCTAATACGGCTGATAACATTAATAATAATAATCAGACCAATAAATACGAAAATTGCAAGTACCAATTTATAAATAACATCTTCTGTTGCTTCCCACGAGCGAGTAATTAGCTTTTCAACATGGCTGTTATTGACACACGAAATGAGCATCCAGTCATTTACACCAACTGGCACATAAGTTAATCTTTTTACCTCATTATCAAGTGTTGCTGTTATGTATCCTGTTAAGGCACTGTTGATTTTTAGCTTTGCCTTCTCAAATGTAGATTCTTTGATAGAGGAACGACTCAACGTATCAAAGAAATTTTCTCCACCTCTAAAGGAACTTGGTTTTCCATAGGTTAATAATATATCACCATATCCATCAATCATGATATAGCAACTATCATTATCATATTCAACTAACCTAATCAGGTTTTTAAAGTTTTCCGTTGCGTAATACATTACAACGCTGCCCTGATATGTCCCTTTGTTAACAATTGGAAGAACAGATACAATCGCTGCCTTTGACATCACACTGTCCTGTGGTGTGTAGTAATATCCCTGCGTTACCCGGCTTATCTGACTATACCAGACTTCATTAGAGATATCTACTTTTCTTCCATCTGCCGTAACACCTTCACCATCTTCATCTACAATCAAGACCAGATAAGCATCTGTTGCATCCTGCAGTGCACGCACCATCGGCTCCTCTTCATCCATCAAAGCACTATAGTTCTGTGACATCAAGTCAACAAGCGGAACTGCCGCAGTTGTCATTGTGTTGATTCTATTTTTAAATTCATATGCATAATCAGAGGTTGCATCGACAAAATCATTCTCTATTGTATTCTTAACATCCTGCTTGGTTGTCGCAGAAAAGTTAACCAGCATGACGATTACAATACATAACAGAATTGCCAGTGGTACAATCCATTGAAATATAGCCATTTTTACCTGTCTATTGCTCATCCTTTTTCTCCTCTTGATTTACAAGACCTACTGTATCGGGAACAACCCAGCTATCGGCGTGCTTCTTCTCTTCCTGTGGTTCAAATCTCTTGAGTACACTGGAATAAAGCATTGCCGCCAGATAAGCTGGAAGCGAAAATCCAAATAAAAATACAACTGGTAAAAATGCTGGCGCAAATAATGATACTGCTACCGGAATAACATAGAAAACCAGCATCAGAATTGCACGAGGCAAACTGATGAAGCTTATCAATGCTGCATTTTTAATTGTATTAAAAACTGTATTATCAAACTTAGCCAGTACCGGAAATATATATACAACTGCAAGAAGAAAAATAATACCAAGCGCAATTAATACGATTGTTACAAGTTTTGGTATCTCCAGTTGTGTATATTGGATAATAACATAATCCCCAACAAATATTGCTGCAACAAGTACAATCAATAACCAAATTATCGTTGCTTGCTTAAAATTCTGCTTAAAGGATTTAAAATATCCTTTTATAATATATGTTTCTTCGCCTCGCACTAGCTTTAATGACATATAGTGTAATGCTGTAAATGCAGCTCCTGCAGTTATAACCGGAAGACAACAAATACATGTCAGTATATTTAACAGCATAATATCTGCTGCTCTTGTCAGGAAAGACATTATCGGCCCTTCTGAATCAAAAAATCTACCCATTTATCCTACAATCCTTCCACTTTATATTCTAAGTATACACTATATGCAAAAGTATACTACTTTTTGCAAAATAAGACAACATTTCCTCAAAAAAATCATGATTTTTTACAATCAGGTTATAGATATACATTTGTCATTGTATTTTCTCACATTTTACACATATTTCAAAATTCTTTCAAGTAAACTGTGCTGAAATTTTTTGAAATTTTGTATTAAGTTTTGTATGCATACTAAGAATTGCTTTGGATTCTTCCGCCACCTTTGACACAATAGCATCATAATCTCGCAATACAATTTCTACAATCTCTTTATCTAACTTGCCATCTGCACTCTCATTTTGTAACTCAGCAATAACCTGTTCTTTTGTCAAAGGCGCCTTTGCTGTCATACCATCCGCCACCTGTAGGATACGCTGCAGCTTATTCTGTTCTTTTCCTTTTAGATGTTTCGGATATCCGCTTCCATCTTTTCTCTCATGATGTGCAATTGCAACATTTAGAATATCCTCATTCAAATTCCGTAGTTTAAAGATACGTTCTTCTATTGCAATATGCTTCTTCATCAGTTCTTTTTCTGCATCTGACAATTCATACTGCGGCTTCAAAAGTTCCTTTGGCAACCCAAGCAATCCAATATCATGTAAAAGAGCAGCATAATATAAAATCTCTCGTTCTGCCTCACCTAACTTCATATGCATTGCAATCTCATTGCAAATGCAAACGCAGGTTGTCGTATTAATAACAAATTCCACATTATGAAAACCACCACAATACATCAACAATTCCAGACATTTTTTCTTCTCTTCATTCGTAAAAATCAGATAATCCATCTGCTCGTCAAGTGCTTTTTTATATTCTCCATTGCGTATATTCTCAATGAGCTGTCCCTTTTCTTCTGCTCGCATAAAGAGTTCTAATGTTTCCTCTGAGAAACGTTTCCCTACCCATTTACGGAACATTCCTACATGAAATTTCTCACGTAAAGCAGTTAAATACACATCAACCGCATCCGCAAGATTCAAATAGTTCGCAATATCCTTATATTCAAAATCTACCTCCTGCAAGTTACTATACGAGGTATGATGATATAAAAGGATTTTAGAGCGTTCACCAAAAGCAGATAAATATTTAAAAAATAAATAGCCATAAATAGAATGTGGCGCACCATCTCTGGACTCAAACTGTAACGGCTTCGTTAAATCTTCTGTACGATATGCCCCAATATCATGAAAAGATGCAAGATAACAAAATTCTGCTATCTCATACTCTTCATAGCGTCCCGTCTCCCGCAGCATCATTGATAAAATGTATGCCACTCTTGACCCGTGATCCATTACTTTACGGTTGACAAGTTTTAACATATCCCTGGTTAACATAAATATGTTTTTGCTACCAATATATTCCATACAGTACCTCCTTTTACATCAACTTCTTTGCCATTGGGGTAAATGTAATACCATCTTTTATAGTTTCTTCCCCTATATCACAAAACCCCATTTTATGATAAAATCCCGTCGCACAAGGCGCGGCATTCACAGTAACTTTGTCAATGCCGCCTACCTCCTGCAATAGAAAATCACACAAATTCTGCACCAGTCCCCTGGCAATCCCTTGCTTATGATATGCTTCATCTACAAATAAAAGCGAAATATGACTTACACTGCGCACTGTCAGCATACCGACTATTTGACTATTCACAACTGCCACAAACATCTGGTAACTGCCAACAATAAACATTCTATATAACGTTGTATCTGTTATAAATTCGCGAAAATTCTGAATTCCTTCCTGTGTGTACACTGGCGCTTCATACTTCAAAAAAGTTTTCCACGCAAGCGCCATTGCTGGCTGCCAATCTTCCCGATATGCAGTACGAATCATATATGTGGGTAAATGGTTCTGGTCCATGCTACTTCCTCTGCTGACTATGAATTCTGTATATGCGTTTTCAAGAATTTATATACGTCTGCATATATAATTTCCTTGTCAATCTCATTCAAAATCTCATGTCTTCCGCCATCATATAATTTGATATCAATGTCTTTGATACCTGCTGCCTTCATATTCTCATATGCAAGCCTTACACCTTTACCATATTCACCTACCGGATCGGCTGTGCCTGCCAGAAACAAAATTGGCAAATCCTTTGGTATCTTTTCAATGTTAGATTTCTTCTCGGCTTTGATAATCAAATCAAACAATGTATGAAAACCATTCAGTGTAAATACAAATCCACAAAGTGGATCTTCAATATAGCGGTCTACTTGATGCTTATCGCGGCTTAACCAATCTACATTGGTTACTGGATTCTCAATCTGTTTATTGTAATCACCAAATGACAGTTTATCGATAAGAGGGCTGACATGCTCTGCCCCTTTAAATATTGTCAAAATGCTTGCAAGCATCTTCGCTGCTCTTGGAAGGTAACCTGGCTGATTACCAGTACCCATAATCATCGCACCATCAATTCCTTTTCCATAGCGGAAAAGATAATTTCTCGTTACAAAGGAACCCATGCTGTGTCCCAGGATAAAATATGGAACGCCCAAATTTTCTTCCTGCACAATTTTCTTTAATCTATGCACGTCACGCACAACAACTGTTGCTGCATCTCTTTTACAAAAATATCCGTATGGTGCCTCTTCTCTTTTTGAAAGACCGTGTCCAAGATGATCACTTGCAACAACAAGAACACCCTTTTGCGCCAGATATCTTGCAACATCATCATAACGCAACGCATATTCTGCCATCCCATGAACTATTTGCAATACGCAGATTGGATTGCCTTCTGGAATCCATTTTACAGCATGAATTTTTGTCATATTGTCTCTTGAATCATAGAAAAACTCTTCTCTTCTTATCTCTGTCATAGTAACCCCCTGTGTATTAGCAGATTTCAGCTCCTGCTGGCATCTCTTTTTCTGGTGTCATAAGCGCAAGTTTACCTTCTGCATCCTCTGCGCATAAAAGCATACCTTCTGATACGATGCCTGCCAGTGTCGCTGGTTTTAAGTTTACAAGTACCATTACTTTTTTACCTACCATCTCTTCAGGTGTGTAATGTGCCTTGATACCAGATACAATTTGTTTTACTTCGCTTCCAACTTTAACTTGGGAACAAAGCAGTTTTTTGGACTTCTTAACTTCCTCACAGGCAATGATTTCACCTACCTGGAACTGTAATTTATCAAAATCCTCATAAGAAATTTCTGCTTTCTTCTCAATATCAATCACTGCTTCTTCTGCAGCAGCTACTGGCTCAGTTGTCGCAGTATCTGCAGCTCTTCTTGCTTCAAACATTGCCTCTGCTTTTTCTACTACTTCCTTCACATCAAGACGGGCAAACAGAATTTCTGGCTTATCTGTCACACGGTTGCCGGATGGATACTGTCCTGCTTTATCACATTCTTCAAACGCTCTTAAACTCGTATTTAACTGTGCAACAATACGTTCTGCAGTCTTTGGCATAAATGGTTCTAAAAGAGATGCACCCGTCACAATGCTGTCGACAAGATTGTACAGTACAGTTGCAAGCCTATCCTTGCTTTCTTCTGATTTTGCAAGTACCCACGGTTCTGTTTCATCAATATATTTATTGCAACGTTTAAACAATGCAAAAATCTCTGTTAACGCATCTGCTACACGCAACACTTCCATCTTAGCACATACTTTATCACGTGTTTCTGTCACAACCTGTTTCAAGTCAGCATCCACATCTGCACTGACACCCGTGTCAGTTACTACACCGTCAAAATATTTATTACTCATGGAAATTGTTCTGTTTACTAAGTTACCAAGTGTATTGGCAAGATCTGAATTTAATCTCTCTACTAATAATTCCCAAGAAATTACACCGTCATTTTCAAATGGCATTTCATGAAGTACAAAATAACGTACCGCATCTACACCAAAGAAGTCCACAAGGTCATCTGCATAAATAACATTGCCTTTGGATTTGCTCATCTTTCCATCACCTTGTAACAGCCACGGATGACCAAATACCTGTTTTGGAAGTGGTTCGCCAAGAGCCATTAAGAAAATTGGCCAGTAAATTGTATGGAAACGGATAATATCTTTACCAATCAGATGCAAATCAGCTGGCCACAGCTTCTGATATTGTTCTGTACTGTTTCCATCTGTATCGTAACCAATTCCTGTAATATAGTTTGTCAGCGCATCCAGCCACACATAAATGACATGTCTGTCATCAAAGTCAACTGGAATACCCCACTTAAATGAAGTTCTAGATACACATAAATCCTGTAATCCTGGTAAGAGGAAATTATTCATCATCTCATTCTTACGGGATACTGGCTGAATAAATTCAGGATGTGTATTAATATGCTCAATAAGTCTGTCTGCATACTTGCTCATCTTAAAGAAATACGCTTCTTCTTTGGCTGGCTTTACTTCACGTCCGCAATCAGGGCATTTGCCATCTACAAGCTGGGATTCTGTCCAGAAGGACTCACATGGTGTACAGTATAAGCCTTCATAAGCTCCTTTATAAATATCCCCCTGGTCATAGAGCTTTTTGAAAATCTTCTGTACTTGTTTCTCATGCTGTTCATCCGTTGTACGGATAAAATTATCATAAGATGTATCCATGAGATTCCACAAATCTTTGATTGTACCTGCAACGTTATCTACAAATTCCTTTGGTGTAATGCCAGCTTCTTCTGCTTTCAATTCAATTTTCTGGCCATGTTCATCTGTTCCTGTCTGGAAAAATACGTCATAGCCTTCTTTTCTCTTAAATCTTGCTATACTATCAGCCAACACGATTTCATAGCTGTTACCAATGTGCGGTTTACCTGACGTATATGCAATTGCTGTTGTAATATAATATTTTCCTTTACTCATATCTGTTGTCCTCTTTTCTTCGTTATACTATATCATGTATGATTTTTATTAGTCTGCATGAATTGCATTCATAATATCATTCACATTTTGTTGTACGTCGCCATTAAATACAGCGGAACCGGCTACAATCACATTGGCTCCTGCATCTACTACCATCTTAACGTTACCCTTGCCAATACCACCGTCTACTTCCAAATCTACATCAAGATGTCTCTCCTCAATCATCTGACGCACTTGTACAATCTTTTGTGTACAATCATCAATATATTTCTGTCCACCAAAACCTGGTTCTACAGACATGACAAGTATCATATCTACCTTGTCCAGATATGGAATGATTTTCTCTACTGGAGTCTTCGGATTAATCGCAATACTTGCCTTTAATCCAAGTGCATGAATCTTATCAATAGTCTCATCAATACAACTACATGCTTCCACATGAATCGTAATAATATCTGCACCACATTTGGCAAAATCTTCTATATATCGTTCTGGGTCTGTAATCATCAAATGTACATCAAACACTATATCTGTAATCTTACGCAATGATGTAATCACACACATTCCAAAAGAAATTGCTGGCACAAAGTGCCCATCCATTACATCCAAATGCAGATACGAAGCACCTGCCTCCTCTATTTTCCTAATCTCGTTACGTAAATCAGCGTAGTCTGCCGCTAATATTGAAGGCGCTAATTTTATCATTTTATTCTGTCTTCCTTTTCCCTCATAATAACTATCTAATCAGAATTTAGTGTATCACATACCGCCAGCAAAATCCATATTTATCTAAAAAATGGTTTAAAATATGCCCCAAACCCTTTATAGAGTCTGGAGCATTCATTACATTTTATTATTTTAAAAATCCTTTGACTTTGTTATAGATGCCTTCTCCGTCAAGACCATATTTATGAATCAGTACTGCCGCCGATGCAGATTCACCAAAGACATCATTAATACCAATTTTGCAAACAGGTGTTGGCGCTTTCTCGCTGAGCGCATCACACACTGCACTACCAAGACCACCAATAACAGAATGTTCTTCTGCTGTCACAACTTTACCCGTTTTCTTTGCAGAGGCAATGATTAATTCCTCATCGAGCGGTTTAATTGTATGAATATTAATTACTTCCGCGCTGATACCGTCTGCCGCAAGCATATCTGCTGCTTCAAGACTTGCTGATACACAAATACCTGTCGCTACAATAGTCACATCTGTACCTTCACGAAGCACGATACCTTTGCCTATTTCAAATTTGTATTCTGGATTATCATTAATTACTGGCACAGCAGCTCGTCCAAAACGAAGATATACCGGACCTTCATATGCTGCACTCGCTTTTACTGCTTCACTTGTTTCAATTTCGTCGGCTGGATTGATTACCACCATACCTGGAATTGTACGCATAAGTGCAATGTCTTCATTACACTGGTGAGAAGCACCGTCTTCACCTACTGTAATACCAGCGTGGGAAGCACCGATTTTTACATTTAAATGCGGATATCCTACAGAGTTACGTACCTGTTCAAATGCACGTCCTGCTGCAAACATAGCAAAAGAACTAAGGAAAGGAATCTTTCCTGTTGTTGCAAGTCCTGCCGCAATACCAATCATGTTACATTCCGCAATACCACAATCAATATGTCTGTCTGGATATGCTTTCTGGAACATACTTGTCTTTGTAGCAGCAGCAAGGTCTGCATCAAGTACTACAAGGTTTGGATATTTTGCTCCAAGCTCTACAAGCGCTTTGCCATAGCCTTCTCTAGTTGCAACCTTTTTTATTTCTGACATAACGCTTCACCTGCTTTCTCTAATTCTGCCATTGCTTTTTCATACTGCTCATCATTAGGTGCTACTCCATGCCAGGAGGCTTCATTTTCCATAAAGGAAACACCTTTACCCTTAATAGATTTCGCAATGATTGCAGTTGGCATTCCTTTTGTTGCTCTTGCTTCATCAAACGCTGCTTTTAAAGAATCAAAGTCATGCGCATCTGCATGAACAACATGGAAGTTAAATGCTTCAAATTTTTTATCAATTGGATATGGTGAACATACATCTGCAATATCACCATCAATCTGTAATCCGTTATTATCTACAATTACTACAAGGTTGTCGAGTTTACGATGTCCGGCAAACATTGCTGCTTCCCAAACCTGTCCTTCCTGAATCTCACCATCTCCTAGAAGTGTATATACACGGTAATCTTTATTATCCATTTTGCCTGCAAGTGCCATACCAACCGCTGCTGATACACCTTGTCCCAAAGAACCTGATGACATATCAATTCCGTCCACATGCTGCATACATGGATGACCCTGTAATGGAGAACCTAATTTACGAAGTGTAATCAGCTTTTCTACTGGAAAATATCCTCTATGTGCCATAGCCGCATATAAGCCCGGTACAGTATGTCCTTTTGAAAGAACAAAACGGTCTCTGTCTGGTTTTTTTGGATCCTTTGGATCTATATTCATTTCCTCAAAATAGAGATACGTATAAATATCTGCTGCTGAAAGTGAACCGCCTGGATGTCCTGCTTTTGCACTATGGACTGCAGCTATGATACCTTTACGAACTTCGTTAGCAACTTTTGCCAGTTCTAATTTGTTCATCATGATTCCTCCGTATAGATATTCGTTTTGGGATATGTATTCTAAAGTGTTTCCATATATAACACAATATATCAGCCTATCGCGGCTTATTATATCACGTCATTTAAAATAATGCTACACATATCTTAGATACTTTTTGTTTTTATACATTTTGCCCGTAATAAGCACCTGCTCCATGCTTTCTATTGTAATGCTTGTCCTGTAATTCCTGTGGGGCTGGCTGAATCTGTGCATTTAAAGTTTCTGCCCGGTATGCCATTTTCGCCACTTCTTCCAGAACAACTGCATTGTGTACTGCCTCATTGGCATCTTTGCCCCATGCAAAAGGACCATGATTTTTACACAAAACTGCTGGAACCGCTTTTGGATCTTTGTTCATTCTGCAAAATTCATTTACGATAAGATGTCCTGTATTCTCTTCATATGCTGTATCTATTTCTTCCTGATTAAGACATCTTACACATGGAATCTCTCCATAAAAATAATCCGCATGTGTTGTACCATAGCATGGTATACTTCTGCCTGCTTGCGCCCAGCTTGTAGCATACGATGAATGCGTATGGACAATTCCTCCTATCTCAGGAAACGCTTTATACAACTCAATATGTGTTGCCGTATCTGAAGATGGTTTGTATTTTCCTTCTATGACATTGCCGTCCAAATCCATAATCACCATATCATTCGGAGTCAGTTTATCATAGTCAACTCCGCTTGGCTTGATTGCCAGATATCCTGTTTCTCTATCGATTTCACTTACATTACCCCATGTAAAAGTTACCAGTCCGTGTTTTGGCAAATCCATGTTTGCTTCATACACACGCTTTTTAAGTTCTTCTAACATTTTCTTCTCTCCATTATCATATATAATCTGCTACAGAATATGAATTTTATTTCAGATAATCTACTGCTGCTCTTTCAATCGCAAGACCACCACTATAGCGTTCCATGAACTGCTCAAAGCCTTTGACATCTGCTTCATTCGGTTCTAATTTGCAACCTGTTTCTCCAGCAAATACTTTTTCTTCCAGATAGGTCTCTAACGTTTCTTTTTCTTCTTTATTTTTCATATAAGCTGCAAGCAATGCAATGCCCCATGCACCGCCTTCTCCTGCTGTTTCCATTACGGCAACAGGAGTATTCATTGCTGCTGCCATAATACTCTGTCCTACTCCTTTTGTCTTAAAGAATCCGCCGTGACCTAGTACGGTATCTACTTGAACGTGTTCCTTCTTTAACAGAATATCCAGTCCAGTTTTTAATGCTCCTAAGGATGTAAAAAGATGGGTACGCATAAAGTTTGCGAGTGTAAAGCTACTATCTGGTGTACGTACAAAAAGTGGTCTTCCTTCTTCAAAGCCCGTGATATGTTCGCCAGAAAAATAATTGTATGCCAGCAGTCCACCGCAATCTGCATCTCCTTCTAAAGCCTTCTGGAAAAGTTTTTCATATAATTCGTTTTTATCAATATTCATACCAAATGTATTTGCAAAATCCTGGAACAGATTTACCCACGCATTCAAATCTGAAGTACAGTTATTACAATGTACCATCGCTACCGGATGACCTGTCGGTGTTGTTACCATATCAATTTCTTCATATACACCTGTAAGGTCTTTTTCCAGTACAATCATAGCAAACACGGACGTTCCTGCTGATACGTTACCTGTACGAACTGCCACACTGTTTGTTGCAGTCATACCTGTTCCTGCATCTCCTTCTGGTGGGCATACAGGAATACCTGCTTTTAATTCTCCTGTTGTATCCAGTAACTTGGCTCCTTCTTCCGTCAACGTACCTGCATTATCACCCGCATTTAATACTGCCGGAAGAATGTTTTCCAGTTTCCACGGCAGATGATAAGATGCTACCGCCTCTTCAAACTGATTTATCATACGTACATCAAACTGATGTGTATTCATATCAATCGGGAACATACCAGAGGCTTCTCCCACCCCAAGTACTTTTTTGCCCGTCAGTTTCCAATGGATATATCCAGCCAGTGTTGTAAAGAATGTAATCTGGTTTATGTGTGGTTCTTTATTTAAAATTGCCTGATACAAGTGGGCAATACTCCATCTCTGTGGAATATGAAATCCAAATAATTTTGTTAACTCAGCAGACGCCTGCTCTGTAATTGTGTTACGCCATGTGCGGAATGGTACAAGTAATTCATCTTTCTCATCAAATGCCATGTAGCCATGCATCATAGCACTAAAACCGATAGCCCCAATTGTCTGCAGTGATATCCCATACTGTTCCTTAACATCTGCCACCAGATTGCGATAGCATGTCTGTAAGCCTGTCCAGATATCATCAAGGCTATATGTCCAGATATTATTCTCGTACCGGTTCTCCCAATCATGACTGCCAGAAGCAATCGGTGTATGTGTATCATCAATTAATACTGCCTTAATACGTGTTGAACCAAGCTCAATACCAAGTGATGTTCTTCCCTCTTCAATTGCATTTTTTATCATTGCCTTGTCCATGTTCATACCTTCCTTTTTCCATTTTATCATTGCTATAAAACAACAAAGATTACCCTACGCAATCTTTGCATTACATTCAGGTTATTCACCCAACTGTTTTTCCGTATAATATCCACCCCGGATTAATATTTTCTTATAATTTGCTTTATCTACTGCTTCCGGTTTACACAGATAAGACGGTACCGATTTTACGTTGTTATGGTATTCGTAATTGTTATTAATGGATGGCGTTGTTCCTTCTAAAATTGCCTGTACCATAGTAACGCATTTTTTGGCAAGTACACGCGTATCTTTATAAATCGTCATTGTCTGTTTTCCATTGATAATATTCTGTGTTGCACGAAGCTCAGCATCCTGTCCTGTAATAACTGGCCAATTGCTTTTTGTATATCCAGCTTCTTCCAATGCTTCAATACAGCCATACGCAAAACCATCAAAAGCACTCAAACAAATATCCAAATCTTCATCTGTATAAAATTCGTCAAGATACTGTGCACATCTCTCTTTTGCTGTTTCCTGGGACCATCGTAAAATACAAGTATCTTCAAAACTTGTCTTACCTGATTTACATACAAGCACACCACTGTCAAAATATGGTTTTAGCACTTCCATCAGCCCGTTATACAAGTAATACGCATTATTATCGTCAGGAGAACCCATGAAAAGCTCAACCGTATAAGATACCCCTTCTTCTGTCGCTGTATGTAAACTCATATTTTTTTCTATGTACTCGCCGATTTCGTGACCGACCTGTCTGTTATCAAATGATGCATAATAAGAAACTGCATCTGTATCCATCAGTAATCTATCATAAGCAATAATGGGAATCTGTGATTCCTGTGCTTTCTTCTCCACCTCTACAAGTGCAGTAGAATCAATCGATGCAATTACAAGACAGTCTACTTGATTTGCTACCATTTCTTCTATTTGTGAAACTTGAAGTTCAATATCATCATTTGCATAACGCAGATCTACGTTATATCCAAGTTCTTCAAGCTGTAATTTCATATTTGCGCCATCATTAATCCATCTTTCAGATGTCTGATTTGGCATGACAACCCCGACTGTATAACCATCCTTTTCTTCTACAACAACAGTATCTTCTGTCTGTCCACAACCTGTCAATATACCAATCGCAAGAATACCACTTAATATAATGCTACTTAACTTTTTCTTCATCCTATCATCCCTCTCTGGCTCTTAGTAATCTAAATAGCCATCACGAACGCATACTACATTCCTATTATATCGAATTTCACAGTATTGCACAAGCACCTATTCTGATTGGTTTTCGTTTTTTTTCGCTCATTTTTCTATTTTCATATCATATATTGTTTCAAGTATAATTATATAGGAAAGGTCTTTTCTATTGAGTCGTATAGCAAAATCAAAATACCGCAATCCTTTACTCATATCTTTTCTATTCCTTTTTATCGTAGCAGTTATGCTCGGTATATGTTGGATTCGTAGCGATGCCTATCGTTTCGACAGATTTACAAAAGAACTCTTTATAACAGAAATGAAAAAGGACACTCTAAGCATGCACTACACGCTTGCAGATCCCCAAGCATGGGATATTGATGACAGCACTGTTACACTTCCCATCTATTCAAAAGACGCGCAGGAACACTCCCTTCACACATTAAAGGAGAACATTTCCTTTCTTCAGACAATTGACTGCTCATCACTTCCAAATAGCGACCAGTCAACCTACACTATTTTACTTGATTATCTTGAAACAGAATACCACGGACAATTATTTTCATACTATTATGAACCATTGTCTCCTTCTTCTGGAATTCAATCCCAACTTCCAATTCTGTTTGCTGAATATACTTTTCGATGTAAGGAAGATGTTAAGAACTATTTGACACTTTTGTCACAATTTCCAGAATATCTTTCTGGTATTATGCAATATGAACAGGAAAAAAGTGCTGCTGGCTTATTTATGCCCGATTATTCTGCCAAAAAGGTAATAGAACAATGTGATTCCATTATGAATAAAAAAGAATTATCTGATAAGACACATTTTCTAATTGTCTCCTTTGAAGAACGACTTGCATCATTAACCGACACACATGTCATAACAGAGGAAGAAAAGTTATCTTACATGACGGAAAATGAAAGAATTTTAATTACTATGGTGCAGCCTGCCTACGAAAAACTAGCAGACTGTATCACTTTATTAATGGGTACTAGTAGTCAGTGCAATGGTCTTGCCTCTTTGCCGGAAGGCAAATCGTATTATTTATATCTGATTCGCAAAAACACTGGCTCCAATAAAGATATTACAGAGCTGAAAACTCTTTTGCTACAACGTTTCGATCAAGATTATAACTCGCTCTCGGCACTTTATCTTGAGCATGAATCCCTCATTGCCCAACTGGCTAATAACAGTATCCCTGATGACCTGACAAAGGAAGATGCAGCAGCTATGCTTAACACCCTACAACAACAAATAGCACAGGAATTCCCATCCTTTCCATGTATGACAGAAGCATCTGCTTCGTCTGATGAAGATATTACACTGCCTTCCTGTCATATTAAGACGATTTCTTCTAATCTTGCGCCTTATATGAGTCCAGCTTTTTATCTGACACCTCCCATTGATGATATTAGCGAAAATAGTATTTACATCAATCCCGAAAATAATTTATCTGGCATCAGTCTTTACACAACACTCGCACACGAAGGGTATCCTGGACATTTATATCAGACAGTTTTCTCTCATATGTATCAAAACGAACAAAATATAAATCCAATACATCATCTTTTATATTTTGGCGGTTATGTAGAAGGGTGGGCTCTTTATGTGGAAATGCTTTCTTATGAATACGCCAAAGAAATGACGGATAATCCCCATACTATCGCACTATATGAAATAGAACGTCTGAACAAAAGCATGCAGCTTGCCCTATATTGTCTTCTTGATATTGCAATTCATTATGATAATGCTACATATGAAGAAGTCAGCTCTGTTATGACACAGTTTGGCATTACTGACACATCTGTCATTCGTGACTTGTACGAGTATATTGCAGAAGAGCCAACTACGTATCTAAAATATTACATTGGTTATTTGGAAATTTTGGAATTAAAAGACGAGGCAAAAAAACTATGGGGAGATGCTTATACTGATTTGCAATTTCATACACTTTTCCTTGAAACAGGCCCCTGTAATTTTGAACATATAGAAATCCCGCCATACGGCGGGATTTATTTTTGATAACTTTGAAAAAATGTAAGCAAATCACCGAGTGCTTTTTGTAAAACTTCCTTCTCTGTGTTGCTTAAACGGGATACGGTTGCTTCAATCATGGCTTCATGAAATTTTCTATGCTGATGAAATGCCTGTTTCCCTTTTGATGTCAAGGAGATCAGCACAACTCTTCTATCTTCTTCACTTCGTATTCTTTCGACATATCCTTTTTTAACAAGTCCGTTGACAGAGATTGTCAACGTTCCTGTTGTAACAGAAAGCTCTTTGGCTACAGTTGTCATATTTTTGGCTTCTGCTGTTCCAATGGCCTCCATAACATGCATGTCGTTTGTTGTTACATCTTTATAAACACCTGTCTTAATTGCCTGTTCCTCAATGGCATTGATATTACGGAACAACTTGACAAGAATTTCATTCAAAGTAGTATTAATATCCATTGTAGTTCCCTTCCAGACACCTTACTTATCATGTCCTTATACAGTATATCACAAAAGTACTTTGAATTTCAAACATTTTTTATTTATACACAAGCGGACTGCGAGTGAGGACTTCTGTCAGCTTATAATACATTTTCTCGTTTGCACCATCATACAGCTTAATCTGCTCTAGTAAGTTGGTCATATCATAAGAAAAAACACAGATTTCTGCCTGGCGCGTCACTGTATCAAACACTACATAGGAAGTCCCTTTCCCATCCCTTTGCTGTCCAGCAGAACCCGGATTGATAATCTGGCTCTTTCCTACTTGGCGTATCATTTTATGGTGTGTATGCCCTGTAAATATATAATCGTATCTGCAATATGTCTCTATATTAGAAAGCACTGTATCAGGATACAATCTTGCATTTAAAGCATCCTCCGGTCCTCCATGAAAAAAACCAATACAAATTCCATCCGTCAGCATCTCCCAAGAGGACGACAGCGTCCGAAGGAAAGCAATGTTTTCTTGGGAGACGGTTTCTTTTGCAATACGATAAGAATTCCCATAACGTTCTGTCACATATTCCTCTGCAAGATTTCCATCCAGCATATCAAGAAACATTTTGTCGTGATTTCCTAACAGGCAATGCCAACCCTTTTCCCGTACCGTTGTAATAATCTCCTGTGCCTCGTAATAATACCCGATAAAATCTCCACCAAATATAACCTCATCTGCTCCTTTTTGCTCCATATCGGAACAGAATGCGTCAAATGCCGATTTATTTCCATGAATGTCCGTAAAAAAACATAATCTCATCTGTTTATTTCTCTAACCTTTCTATCGAAGGACGAAAATCAGTCATATTTTTAATATAACCATCTTGTTCCATCTGCTGCGTTGCACCGGCTTCCATATAAATCTCATTGACATAACGATAAGATTCGCCCTTTCTCGTATGAAAGCAATCACTGATATCTTCTCCCAGTACATATTCCTTAATCATTGCTTTGACATCTTCGTACCCAAAATGCGCACGCATTGGCGTAGAACCTGAAAACCGTACATTTAATTCAAAGCAGACTGGTCTTCCATTTTTATCCAGTCTAAGCTGCACATTGAGTGGACCGACCGGCTGAAAGTTATCACAAATTTTCTTTACTTCCTGTAAAATTGCTTCATTATCTACAATACGAGCAAAATCTGTCGAACCATTTACAAGCTTTCGATGCATAATTACCGCATCACGGAATGTATTGTTCTTATCACAGTAACAACCGATCGTATACTCATCATCACTTGTGCCTATACATTCTTCCAGTACATAGTCTGCTCTATCTGCTATAGTATCTAATTCTTCTTGTGTCGTTACTTTTACAACACCATTTGAACTCTTTCCATTTCTTGGTTTGGCAATGAGTGGAAAACCGATTTTTGCTACTAATTCTTCGACTGCTGCCTTATCAGATAAAAGGCAATACTTTGGATAATTGCAGCCATTCGCTTTTAGCCATTCGCACGTTAAATATTTGTCCTGCCCAATGACTAACTTATCATAAGAAACTGCTTTAAAAATTGCAGTTGTACCTGCAGTAAAAGCATCATACTGTTTCATAATGGCATTGATATTTTCTTCCACACCTGTCAGAACAATATCAATCTGTTCGTCATTGCACACTTGTATTAACCAAGGGATAAAAGTTTCTTCATTCGCATAAGGGGAGATATACGCCAAGTCACACAGATATAGCCCCGCAGAAGAGGGCGAAATGCACGCTCCAATTAATGCAATATCCAGTTTAGAACTTCTTAATGCTTTGATAATTCCCTGACTTACGTTACCACCTACACCAAGTACAAGCACTCTTACCTGTCTGCTCATTCATAATCCTCCTGTTCTTCCATCATTCTCTCCAGATAACCTCTGTCCCATAAGAGAATCTTTAACTTTTTCGCCGCCTCTACTGCTGGCGTGGTAAAATACTGGTTGGTCAGAACCGCACCTACCATTTTATCATAGTAGTCTCTGCCGGCATACGCTTCCTGTACTGCTTTGACACCCACCGGTGTACTATAACATTTACACTGAATTGCATAGGTGACACCTTCTTTTTCTGCAAGAATATCAATACCATAATCACCACTGCCCTTTGTTACCTCTACATCAATAAAGCCACGGCGACGGAGTAAATCCGCACAGAAATATTCAAAATCATGACCTTCCATTTCATCAATCGAACTTGCCCGGTATCTTCCTGTAAAATGCTTTACTATCATAACCGCAAATACGGCGACAATCAGAATGGCAACGATAGCGGCAAGTATTGTTATCATCTGCATCTTTTCCATAGTATTCTAACCCAATGCTACATCCAGTATCATCATAATAATAAATCCTAACATAAATCCAATCGTTCCTTTATCAGAATGTCCACTTGTTGCTGACTCTGGAACAAGTTCTTCAATAATGACATATACCATAGCACCTGCCGCAAACGCAAGTGTATATGGGAGTATCGGTGTAATATATGCTGTCAGAAGAATGGTAATCAATGCGCCAAGAGGCTCTACAATGCCTGAAAGTGTAGCATATAAAAATGCTTTTGTTCTTGACATACCCTCTCCCTTTAATGGAAGGGAAATAATGGCTCCTTCAGGTACATTCTGAAGCGCAATACCAAACGCAAGCGCCATTGCACCAGCAATTGTAATTCCTGACATCTCTGTACCAAGACTTGCAAATACGATACCAACAGCCATGCCTTCTGGCAGGTTATGAAGCGTCACTGCAAACACAAGCATTGTGGTTTTTTTGAGTTTTGCCTTCACACCTTCCTGCTTCCCACTTTCAATGTGAATGTGGGGAACTACTTTATCCATACATAGTAAAAAAATGATGCCTAGCGCAAATCCAACTGCCGCAGGAATAAAAGATAATTTGCCCATGCCCTCAGATGCCTCAATCGCCGGAATCAGCAAAGACCACACTGCTGCTGCCATCATGACACCAGATGCAAACCCCGCAAGCACTGTATTGACCCACGGTTTTATCTGATCTCTTAGAAAAAAAACAAAGCTGGCACCTAACATTGTTCCAAAAAATGGAATCATAATACCAAGACCCATCATCGTTGTCATCTCAAATACCTCTTTCTTTTTGCATATTATTATAGATTATACCACAGCATCTAAAAATGTACCATGTCCTTCCAATATGTCATACATTGTTAAGATAGTGCTAAAATTCCCCTTCTTTTCCGCCAAGATAACGCTAAAATCTATTTGCTTTTGTATTTTCCCAAATATCTATATGTTATATTGCATTAGAAGTCACAGCCACTCATTTTATGGGTGGCTCTTATATTAAATATTCTTTCAGGAGGGTTTTATTATGACATTTATTATGAATTTTATCATTATCCCACTTATGTGTATTGTAGGAATTGTTCCTTCTATTTATTTATTATTTGCAATTCCTATTGTTATTGGTTATAAGGTTTATCGCAAATTACGTTTTGGAATTTCTCTTATGAATTAGCGCTTGCTATTTTTATGAATGTCTGTAGAATATTTTTATAACATAAAATATTCTACAGGGAAGGGAAATTTAAAATGCCAAAAAATAAAATATATTCTACAGTTCATTCATTGGTATTCACTTTTATTTTAATGGCAATTTCTACTTTTATTGCTTTTATATGTTTTGAATTAGTAGCTAATAATTATGCCAATATTTCCCTGATTTACATTCTTGCTCTAGTTATGGTAGCCCGATTTACAGAAGGTTACTGGTATGGGATTGTATTCTCTCTATTTAGTGTTATCTGTATTAATTTCTTTTTTACGTTTCCATTTTTTAAACTGAATTTTACACTGACAGGATACCCTCTGACGTTCCTGATTATGCTTACTATTACGATTATTACAAGTGCGGCAACCAGTCATATTAAAATTCAGGCAAAACAGCTTTCTGAACAGGAAGCCATTTTAAACAAAGCGGAAAAAGAACAAATGCGCGCCAATCTGCTGCGAGCTATTTCGCACGATTTACGTACACCATTAACAAGCATTATTGGCGCATCCAATTCTTATTTTGAGCTTTCCGAGGATGCAAACATAACTCCAAACCCAGTACAGACAACTTCTATCCAGGACAAAAAAGATGCGCTTGTCCACCAGATTAACGATGATGCTGAATGGCTCCTAAACATGGTAGAAAATCTGCTTTCCGTTACAAGAATCCAGAACTCTACTTCCACCAAAGTAAACACCTCTTTGGAAGTCGTAGAAGAAATTGTATCAGAAGCTGTGATGCGTTTTAAAAAGCGTCAGCCTGATGCCTCATTAACCGTCTCCGTTCCTGATGAATTTATTATGATTCCAATGGACTCCCTATTAATTGAGCAGGTTATTATTAATTTGCTGGAAAACGCTTCTGTACATTCCCAAAGCGAGCATCCAATTATTTTTACTGTAAAAGATAATCCACAATACGTATCATTTCATGTACGCGACTATGGAATCGGCATCAGTCCAGATTTAATTCCAACAATTTTTGATGGTACTTCTACAAGAAGTGCCCGTATGTCAGATGCACACAAAGGGATGGGCATCGGACTTTCCATTTGTAAGACGATTGTGTCAGCACATAGTGGTACAATTCAAGCAATCAATTACCCTGATGGTGCAGAGTTTATGTTTACATTACCAAAGGAGGAAGCACATGAATAACAAATTCACAGTTCTCGTTATTGAAGATGAACAACATATTTCTGATTTTATGTACAGTACGCTGACTTCACATGATTACAGGGTATTGCAAGCTTTTTCTGGAAAAGAAGGGCTTTCTTTGATTAATTCTCAATGTCCTGACATCATTTTACTAGACTTGGGACTTCCTGATATTGACGGTCATTCCATCATCAAATCTGTACGTGAATGGTCAAGCAGTCCGATTATTGTCGTATCTGCACGAACCAACGAAAGAGAGAAAGTAACTGCACTTGATATGGGTGCAGATGACTATATTACAAAACCATTTGGCACCGGAGAATTGCTGGCACGTATTCGAACATCTTTACGCCATAGCAACAGATTAAACAATGATTCCCCTTTGTTCTCACGTCCCTATTCTGCCGGTGGTCTAAAAATCGACTTTTCCAGAAGAATGGTGACAGTAGATGGCAATTCAATCCATCTTACGCCAATTGAATATAAGATTGTAGCTTATCTTGCCCAAAATTCAGGAAAGGTTGTGACACATACAACCTTGATGACACAAGTATGGGGACCATACGCCGCAAGCGATACAAATAAAATTCTACGCGTAAATATGGCAAATATCAGACGCAAAATAGAAACCAACCCTGCAGATCCAAAATATATCTTTACGGAAGTTGGTGTTGGATATCGATTAAAAGAAGATGAACAAGGCTAATTTCCTATTCTCCTTACATCATTCCCGCCAATACAATACTTGCAATAATCCCTGCAAATGTAGAAAGCAATGCACCTTGTAAAGTATATCCTGTCTTTGTCACTTTAGCTGCCATAAAGTAGACGCTCATTGTATAAAAAACTGTTTCCGTACAACTCATCATAATGGAAGTTACCAGTCCAACATAAGAATCTGTTCCGTATGTTTTAAAAATATCCAATACAAACCCTGTTGCTGCAGAGGAGGAAAACATCTTAATCAATGCCAACGGTACAATATCTGCAGGCAATCCTATTTTTTCTGTAAAATTACCTAATATTTTTCCTATTGATTCTAAAAAACCAGATGCCCGTAACACCCCAACCGCAACCATAAGTCCAATTAAAGTCGGCATAATCTGAATGACTGTCCGAAAACCATCAGATGCACCTTTTATAAATTCTTCATATACTTTTTTCTTATTTACTAATCCCACTGCAATGACATAAAAGACAATCAACGGAATTATAATATTAGAAAGATTAGAAAAAACGTTTAAAATATAAATTCACCTATGTATTTTCTTACTTTATATTTATTATTTGTCATAAAAAATATGCCTTTTTTCGTTTC
Organism: Lachnospiraceae bacterium; assembly: GCA_017472325.1. GTDB lineage: Bacteria > Bacillota > Clostridia > Lachnospirales > Lachnospiraceae > RGIG4733. The sequence goes on along the minus strand of JAFUQM010000054.1, from coordinate 22,549 downwards.
CCAAATTTGTACTTTGTGATATAATTACTTTTATAGATTATTTTGGGGAATAAAACGTTGTAAAACGCGATTGTATGAGGTGGATATGAACAAAAAACACATATTTATTGTAGATGATTCTAAAACCATCTTAAAACATGCAGAAGGGTTACTGATTGGTTCCTATAAAGTTTCCATGTTCCAGTCCGGCAAGGCAGCCCTTGAACAAATGTATCGGGATATGCCTGACTTGGTTTTACTTGATATCAATATGCCAGAAATGGATGGCTATGAAGTATTCCAACGCATGAAAGATAATATAAAACTGAGTAAGATTCCTGTTATCTTCTTAACAGCAGATACCAAGCAGGAAAGTGAAGTTATGGGACTTCAGATGGGTGCTATGGATTATATTACAAAGCCATTTGCACCTATGGTAATGCAAAGCCGTATTGCACGTGTGTTAGAGTTAATGGAATTCCGTACTCACTTAGAGCAGCTTGTAGACGGCAAAGCAGACGAATTACAGAAGATTTTTATTCAGTCAATTACAACCATTACATATGCCGTAGATGCCAAAGACCGCTATACAAAGGGACATTCTGTCCGTGTTGCCCAGTATTGCCTTGCAATTGCTAAAAGGTTAAACTGGTCAAAACAGGACTGTCTAAATATGTATTTTATCGCATTATTGCATGATATTGGTAAAATAGGAATTCCAGATACTATTTTGAATAAACCTGTTAAACTGACAGATGAAGAATACAGACTGATACGTAATCATACAATTACGGGTGCTGCTATCTTACGTCCGATTACAATGGTGCCACAGATTTGTGATGGTGCTATGTATCATCACGAACGTTACGATGGCAAGGGATATCCGCATGGTCTGAAAGGTGATGAAATTCCATATGTAGCACGTATTATTGGAATTGCAGATGCTTATGATGCAATTACTTCTAATCGAATCTACGAAAAAGCACAGATAAGTGATTATGCAATCAATGAACTCAAAAAGGGAAGCGGTACACAGTTTGATCCATACCTGACAAAAATTATGCTGGATATTCTGGCAGAGGGCTTCCAATTACCTGATAGTCCACAATTTGAATTCGAACAGGAACAGGTAGAAGAGGAAGAATACGATTCCTTCATTGTTGAAGTATGTAAGAAAACAGAAAATGATGTACAAAGATCTACAGATTTCGATTATCTGACAGATTTTCCTATCCGCAAGACATTTGAGACTAAGGTCAACGAATACTTGGATAATCCTTTAGAACATGGTACTATGTTCCTGATGGATTTGGACAATTTCCTGTACGTAAATGAAAATTATGGTCATGTCGTAGGCGATAACATTATCCGCCGTCTGGCTAATGTTTTACGCACACATACAGAAGATGATACTGATGTATGCCGTATCAGCGGTGATGAATTTGCTGTATTCTATCATAGCGAACACACGATTGAATGGATGGAAGAAAAAGCACGTGCTATTCTGAAAGATTTCCAGAATGTTGTATCGGATATTGATATTAACAGCAGCATTACACTTTCCATCGGTATTACCTATACGAAGAAACCAAAAGAACGTTGTAAGGATTTGTTACAGAAATGTGATAAAGCATTATATTACGTAAAACAAAATGGTAAAAATTCTTTCCAGATTCTGCAACGCGAACAAGAATCTATTATGCCAAGTAAACAAAAAGGACTTCAAATTGACCTTGCACACTTAAAGAAACGTCTGACCGAAGATGGTACAGTTACCGGTGCATATTCTGTTGACTATGGCAATTTTGAAAAAATATACCAACTCATTGCCCGCAGTTTGAGTCGCAATAAAAAGAGCGCCCAGATTATTCTTTTCTCCATTACAGAGAATATTCACGGCACAATGGAAATCAGTGACTTAAACGAAGCAATGGAGGTTTTGGAACGCTGTATTATCGGCTCCTTGCGCAAAGGTGATGTCACATCCCGTTACAGTAGTTCTCAACAGGTAGTTATTATGATTGACAGCAATCAGGAAAATGGACATATGATTGCAGAACGTATCATCGCAAACTATTCACGTATGTATGATAATTACAATGTGGAATTAGTATACAATATAGAAGAAATCACTCGAAAATAATTTACAAAGAAAAGAGGTATTATATGAGATTAATAACACGTTCTGATTTCGATGGGTTAGCTTGTGGCGCACTCTTAAAAGAAGCCGGCATTATCGACCATTGGAAATTTGCACATCCAAAAGATTTACAGGATGGTCTTGTAGAGGTAACAGAAGATGACTGTCTTGCAAATGTTCCTTACGTAGAAGGCTGTGGATTATGGTTTGACCATCACTCCAGCGAACACGAAAGATTACAATTAGAAGGTAAATATAAAGGTGAAAGCCGTATCACACCTTCCTGTGCACGTATCATTTATGAATATTACGGCGGCAGAGAAAAATTTCCTCAGTTTGATGATATGATGGAAGCAGTTGATAAAGTAGATTCTGGTAATCTGACAATTGAAGAAGTACAAAACCCAACAGGCTGGATTTTGATTGGCTTCCTCATGGACCCAAGAACAGGTCTTGGAAGATGGAGACAGTTTACCATTTCCAACTATCAGTTAATGGAAAAATTAATTGACGCTTGCCGCACAATGACAACTGATGAGATTTTAAATCTTCCAGATGTTAAGGAGCGTATTGAAGTTTACTTTGAACAAACTGAAAAGTTCAAAGAAATGGTTGCAAAATATACTCGTGTAGATGGTAATCTTATTATTTCTGATTTAAGAGGTGTAGATCCAATCTATTCCGGCAACCGTTTTATGATTTATAGTATGTATCCTGAACAGAATATTTCCGCATGGATTGTAAATGGTAAAGGCGGATTAGGATGCAGTGCTGCAGTTGGATACAGCATTTTAAATAAGACCTCCAACGTAGATGTTGGAAGCCTTATGTTAAAATACAACGGTGGTGGACATAAGAAAGTTGGCACATGCCAGTTCTCTGATGAAAATATGGAAACAGACCTTCCAAAAATGTTAGCAGAACTTTCTGCCTTAGCAAATAATTAAAATTCTGCTCCTTGATTGAATTATCCATGAAGTCAAAAGCTGTTACAAATAACTCCTTGATTTTAATAATCACGGAGTTTTGTAACGGCTTTTTATTTTACAATATATTACAGCTACAAATGTACTAATGCAGGTCGCAATGATGGAGGGAGCAATGATGGCTGTCGGATTTACACTTCCATACTGGCTCCGATATGCAATCATATTCACAGAAATCAATTGTAAAGAAGAGATATTCAATATCAAAAAAGTACACATCTCTCTACTGGCAACACGCATGCCTGTATTTTCTACGTATTCTGTATTTCCTCGTTCTATTTCTAGCTGTGCCAGTGCTTCCATTGCCTTTAATCCCGCTGGTGTACATGCCCAGCCAAGACCTAACACATTCGCAATAATATTGGTAGAAATATACTCCCTTGCCTTATGTTCTTTTGGGATTTGTGGAAACATAAAACTGATAAATGGTTGAATCCCCCGCGTCAGTTTGTCAATGACGCCACACTCTCTTGCCGCTTCCATCAACCCCATCCAAAATGACATCACGCCTACCATCGTAATACACAAAGAGACCGCCTCGCCCGCAGAATCTAACATTGCGTTCGTGACAGCCTCCATTTTACCTGTAAAAGCACCATATACGATTCCTATCAGAATCATCACTGCCCATATATAATTCAGCATATCGTATCTTCCTGTTGCTTTTTATAATACTATATTCTTTACTCATAGATATTATGAAAATTATAAAATCTTCGATAAAAACTCTTGTAATCTAGGATTTTTAGGGGCATCGAAGAATTCTTTTGGTGTGTTTTCTTCTTTGATCTGACCCTCATCTACAAACATAACTCTTGTGCCAACCTCTCTGGCAAAATTCATCTCATGTGTTACAATTACCATCGTCATGCCATCTCTTGCAAGGTCAGACATAACACTCAAAACTTCTCCTACCATCTCTGGATCAAGTGCGGATGTTGGCTCATCAAAAAGTATAACATCTGGATGCATACATAAGGAACGCACAATGGCAATTCTCTGTTTCTGACCACCTGAAAGCTGTGCAGGATAAGCGTGTGCTTTTTCCTCCAGTCCAACTCTTTTTAACAGCTCCATAGCTTCCGCTTCTGCTTCTGCTTTAGAAAGTTTTAAAAGTTTGATAGGAGCCAGTGTCATATTCTCTAAGATTGTTTTATGCGGAAAAAGATTGAAATGCTGGAATACCATACCAATTTTCTGTCGGTAAGTATTAATGTTAACACTTGGGTCTGTAATATTCATACCTTCAAAGGAGATAGTTCCATCTGTTGGTTCTTCCAATAAATTCAGGGAACGTAAAAAGGTTGATTTACCAGAACCTGATGGTCCTACAATAACAACCACTTCTCCCTTACGAATCTGCGTTGAGATATGGTCAAGTACTAACATATCTCCGAAGGCTTTACACAAATTATCAATTTCAAATAAAATTTCTCCATTAACGCTCACTTGTACGCAGCCTCCTCTCTAATATGCTAACCAGCTTAGTTAAAATCATAACCAGTAGCAAATAAATCAACGCTACCGCAAACAAGGGCAAAAATGCCTCATATGTGCGGCTTCTGATAATATCTCCACCTCTTGTAAGATCCATCAAACCGATATAACCGCAAATAGAAGTTTCTTTTAATAGCACAATAAATTCATTTGCGAGTGCTGGTAACACATTTTTAAAAGCCTGCGGAATAATAATATACCACATTGTCTGTGCGTAACCAAATCCAAGACTTCTGCCTGCTTCCATCTGTCCTTTATCAATAGACATAATACCGGAACGAACAATTTCTGCCACATATGCTCCTGAATTGATACCAAAAGCAATAATAGCTACTGTAATTTTGCTGTCAAAATTCACAAACACAATATAATACATAATAAGTAACTGTACGACAGCAGGTGTTCCTCTGATAATTGTTAAGTAACAGCCACAAATCTTGCTCAATACTTTTAATTTGCCTGTCTTATCGTATGTCGACCTAACAATTGCTACGAGAAAACCAAGTACAATACCAATTAAAACAGCAAACAATGTAATCACTAATGTTGTACCAAGTCCTGATACTAGATACATATATCTGTCATCTTCTATAAAGTTCTGATATAGGCTGTCCTTAAAATCCACTAAAAAACTACCGCATACATTTTGTAAACCACCGCTCAACACATTCCCTCCTAAAAAATCATAGAGGGCTGTCACAGACAAGCTGTAACAGCCCTGATTCTTATATAGTATACACTACTTATTTCTTTCTTACAATGATTACCTGTGTAGCTGTTGTGTAAGGATCTGTAAAATCAATATTCTGTAAACGATCTTCTGTTACAGTCATACCTGCTACACCGATATCAGCTTTGCCAGACTGTACTGCATTAATAATCGCATCGAATTCCATATCTTCAATTCTCAGCTCATATCCTAATACATCGCAGATTGCCTGTGCCATATCAGCATCAATACCTACAATCTCATTTCCTTCATAGTATTCATATGGCTCAAAAGCTGCATTCGTTGCCATAACAAGTGTTCCGTTGGAACGGTCTACACCTTCTGGAGATACATAAGGGAACTGTCCTTTTGTTTCGTCTCCAATGTAATTAGCAATAATGCTTGTTAATGTACCGTCTGCTTCTAACTGTGTAAGAGCTTCATTGATTGCCGCTGTTAATTCTGGCTTTTCTTTGGAAACTGCAATTGCATACTCTTCTAATGCAAATTCTTCTTCCAGAATCATAAGGTCATCATTCTTCTCAACAAATGCCTGTGCTGGCTGGCTGTCAATAATAACACAATCTACTTTACCCTGTTTTAATGCCTGTACTGCATCATTACCTTTGTTGAAACGTTCAATTACAGAAGCCTCTCCTGCATATCCTTCTGGAAAAACACCGCTTTCTAAATCTTCGTAATCACTTGCGTAAATATCACCTGTTGTACCAAGCTGCACACCAATTTTCTTACCACACAAATCATCTACAGAAAATACTGTATTTTCTGGTACAGAGCCACATGCTGTGAGTGCTGCCATCATGCATACTGTTAATGCAAGAGCAATCAATCTGTTTAATTTTTTCATAATATCCTCCATTCTGCCTTCTTTAGGGACTATAATTACATTATGTATTCCTACATTTGTATAATTATGCACTAACTTTATTAATTTTACAATATTTTTTTCAAAAAAACCAATAAGTATTTCAATTTGTTCAATAAAAAAATGTATAAATATACGGCTTTTACCCATACAATATATGTTTCTTCCCCTCATAAGACATATACATTATGAATAAAAACCGTAAGTTTACCATTCTACTAAAACACTACCCCATGTCAGTCCCGCACCAAAACCAGAAAGCACAATTTTATCACCTTTTTGTAACATACCTTTCTGGTTCATCTCGTCTAAAAGAATTGGAACACTACCTGCGGAAATATTTCCGAGGTGATCAAGGCTGATTGGGAATTTATCTTCACTCACCTTCAGACGTTTTGCAACAGACTGGATGATTCGAATATTTGCCTGATGTAATACAAAATAAGAAATATCTTCTGTAGTCAGGTTTGCTTCATCAAGTACTTTCTGAATACTTTTTGGTACTGTAGATACTGCAAACTTGTATACTTCCTGTCCATCCATAGATACATAATCATGTACAATATCATTTTTCACGAATGGATTATTATTTACACGGTTTCTACATGCGAGCACCATACCCTTGCTTCCATCTGCGCCCTGGTCAAAGCTCATAATACCAGTCTCATCTGCACGCACAACTGCTGCCCCTGCGCCATCACCGAAGAGTACGCAAGTAGATCTGTCGTTCCAATCCATAATCTTAGACAGGGTCTCTGCACCAAGTACAAGTGCTGTCTTATATATACCAGCATTCAAATAAGCATGTGCTGTAATGAGTGCAAATACAAAACCGGAGCAGGCTGCATTGATATCAAATACAACTGCTTTGTCTGCACCAATTGCTGCCTGTACTTCACAAGCTGTAGATGGTGTAACATAATCTCCTGTAATTGTACCTACAATAATTAAATCTATTTCTTCAGCAGTAACGCCTGCATTCTGCATTGCACGTCTGGCTGCTTCTGCAGACATACTTGCTGTTGTTTCTTCTTTGACAAGTCTTCTTTCCCTGATGCCAGTTCTGCCAGCAATCCATTCATCAGATGTATCCATAATCTTGGATAAATCATCATTCGTTACGACTGTTTCAGGCACAAAACTTCCTGTTCCTATAATTCTGCTTGTCATAATTGCTATAACCATGCCTTTCTCTATTTTTAATGTATTTATACAAATTCCTGCATAATATCTGCTACGTGCTCCAGCTTTTCTGCTCTGTACGCATTAGTACCACAGAATAAGAGTGCATTTTCTACATCGCCTTTTACTGCATTTACAAGTGCTTCTGTTATACAATATGGTGTCTCTGCAGGCTTACAGGTACTAATACACAAGTGACACTTTCCATGTGGGATATTGCCTTCTTTTGCCTTTTCCATAAATGTATTACGAATTGCACGACCTGGCATACCAACAGGACTCTTTACGATAATAATGTCTTCTTTTTTCGCGTTGATATATGCTTGTTTATAAGCATCTGACGCATCACATTCATATGTTGTAACAAAACGGGTTGCCATCTGCACACCGTTTGCTCCAAGAGCCAGATATTTTTCCATATCCTTTCTCTCATACACGCCGCCTGCTACAACAACGGGAATTTTTTTGTCATGTACTTGTGCATACTGATTTACAAGGGCAATAATTTTTTTAATCTCTTCTTCATAATTCATTGCTTCCATAGCCTGAAGCTGCTCCAAAGAGAATCCCAAATGTCCCCCTGCTTTTGGACCTTCTATCACAACCATATCTGGAAGTCTGTTATATTTTTTTAACCAGTACTTGATAATAACATCAGCGGATTTTGCACTTGATACAATTGGTGCAAGTTTAGTATCCGCGTCCCCGACAATGGCTGGTAATGTCATTGGAAGTCCTGCTCCTGATATAATTAAATCTACGCCCGCATCAACGGCTGCTTTTACATATTCTTCATATTGTCTTGTTGCAACCATAATGTTGACACCAATAATACCCTCTGGTGCGATCTGTCTTGCCTTCTCAACTTCCTTTTGAATAGCACGAAGATTGCTTCCAATTGGGTCACTGTCAAATGTATCTTCCCGATATCCAATTTGCGCTGTAGAAATAATGCCAATACCGCCTTCCTTCGCTACTGCACCTGCAAGAGAAGAAAGACTGATACCAACACCCATGCCACCCTGGATAACCGGAATTTTTGCTGTTAAATTACCTATTTGTAATGGTTTTATGTCCATACGGGTTCCTCTTAGTTCTGTCCGATAGCAAATGTTAATTCTGCCTGTACTGCTACTTTACCATTTACCGTAGCAGTTGCTTTACCAACGCCGATTGGACCTTTGACTTTGATAATTTCTGTTTCTAGCATAAGAACATCACCAGGTACTACTTTCTGTTTGAATTTTGCAGAATTGATTGCTGCAAAATAAGCTGTTTTACCTTTGTTCTCTTCCATACTTAAAATGGCTACTGCGCCTGTCTGCGCAAGTGCTTCCACAATCAACACACCTGGCATAACTGGCTCCTGTGGAAAATGTCCTGCAAAAAATGGCTCATTGTATGAAACACATTTTTTGGCAACTGCTCTTACACCTGGCTCCATTTCTTCAATTGTGTCAATCAACATAAATGGTTGTCTATGTGGAATAATTTCCATAATTTCTTTTGCTGTTAAAACTGACATGAATTACACCTCTTCATATTTCTTAACAATGATTGTTGCATTGTGACCGCCAAATCCAAGTGAATTGGATAATGCATATGGTACTTCCATGCAAACAGCTTCTTTACAGTAATCTAAGTCTAATTCCTCGTCTGGTGTCTGATAACCCACTGTTGCATGAACAAAACTTTCTTCAATTTCTTTTACACAAGTTACAAATTCAATCGCACCGGCCGCACCAAGCAAATGTCCTATCATAGATTTTGTTGAGTTAATTTTGAGATTTTTTGCATGATCTCCAAAAGCCAGTTTGATTGCTCTTGTTTCAAACAAGTCATTATGATGTGTACTTGTTCCATGAGCATTGATATATGTGATATCTTCTGGTTTAATACCTGCATCTGCAATCGCATATTCCATCGCTTTGGCTGCACCAGAACCATCTTCTGCTGGAGAAGTAATGTGGAAAGCATCTGCACTGCATCCGTAGCCTGCTACCTCAGCATAGATTTTTGCTCCACGCTTTTTCGCATGCTCTAATTCTTCAAGAACAACAATAGCTGCGCCTTCACCCATAACAAAACCGCTTCTATCTTTATCAAATGGAATAGAACATCTTGCTGGATCATCAGAAGAAGATAATGCTGTCAATGCTGAAAATCCTGATACACCGATTGGTGTAATACTACTCTCACAACCACCTGCAATCATAACGTCTGCATCACCATACTGAATGCTTCTGAATGCTTCGCCGATAGAGTTTGTTCCTGTTGCACAAGCTGTTACAACATTAATATTTTTACCCTTTAATCCAAACTGGATAGATACATTACCTGCTGCCATATTACAAATCATAAGTGGCACCATAAGTGGATTTACTTTGCTTGGTCCTTTTTCTAAGAGTTTTGTATGTTCTCTTTCTACTGTCTGCAAAGAACCAATACCAGAACCTACGCTGACGCCTACACGGAATGCGTCTTCTTTTTCCATATCCAGTCCTGCATCTTCCATTGCTTCTTTTGTAGCAGCAACAGCATATTGACTAAAAAGCTCCATTCTCTTTGCAGCTTTAAAATCCATAAAGTTTTTGCCTTCAAAACCTTTTACTTCTGCCGCTAATTTGCATTTATAATCTGTCGTATCAAACTTTGTAATCTCACCAAAGCCTGTTTTTCCTTCCTTAACACCATTCCAGAATTCTTCTACACTCAATCCTATTGGTGTAATTGCTCCTAATCCTGTAACTACAACTCTTCTGCTCATGTTCTTGCTCCTTTTACTATTTCATAATAAATGACTTTATACCATTTATCAATTGTTTAAATTGCCATACCACCATCTACAGAAATAACCTGACCTGTGATATAGGATGCTTTATCACTTGCAAGAAAAGCAACCATTTCGGCAATATCTTTTGGTTGTCCGACTCTCTTTAATGGAATCTGTGCAACAGTTGCTTCTTTTGCTGCATCTGTCATTGCCTGTGTCATATCTGTATCAATATAACCAGGCGCTACTGCATTTACAGTAATATTACGGCTTGCAAGTTCTCTTGCCATACTCTTTGTAAGACCAATAACACCAGCTTTAGACGCTGCATAATTTGCCTGTCCTGCATTGCCAAGTACGCCAGATACAGAAGAAAGGTTGATAATTCTTCCTGCTCTCTGTTTTAAGAACGCACGGTACATGTGTTTGATTGTATTAAATGTACCTTTCAAATTTGTATCAATTACATTATCAAAATCTTCTTCTGTCATCTTCATTACAAGATTATCTTTTGTAATGCCTGCATTATTGACTAAAATATCAATATGTCCGAACTGTTCTAACATATCCTGAATCATTTTTCCTGTTGCTTCAAAATCTGCAACGGAACACTGTACTGCTACCGCATTACCTCCGTTTGCTTTGATTTCTGATACAACTTCTTCTGCTTTTTCTTTAGAACCATTATAGTTTACAATGACATCTGCACCATATCCTGCCAGTGTCAGTGCAATTTCTTTACCAATGCCACGGCTGGCACCTGTTACAAGAGCTACTTTTCCTTTTAACATGTAAATTCCCTTGCCTTTCAATTATATTGCCAATTTATCTAAATCTTCTATTTTTTCTACATTATAAACGGTAACATCTCTGCTGATTTTGCGCATGAAGCCAGATAATGTTTTGCCTGGACCAATTTCAATAAAGGTTGTTACACCATCTTCAATCATACGCTCAATTGTCTGCTGCCATCTTACAGAAGAGGATACCTGTTTTGTAAGAAGTGGTTTGATTTCTGCTATATCTGTTACATAGTCTGCTGTTACGTTTGCTATGTATGGAATATTCATTTCATGCAGTGTAACATCTGCAAGAGCTTCACCTAACTGTGTTCCTGCGTTTTCTAATAACTGGGAATGGAATGGTCCACTTACCTTCAAAGGAACACATCTTTTAGCGCCTGCTGCGGAAAGTTTCTCTGCTGCTGCTGCAACTGCTGCTTCCTCCCCTGTAATAACGATCTGTCCTGGACAGTTGTAGTTTGCAATTGAAACAATACCTTCTGTTTCTTCACAAATCTCTTCAATTTTTGCTGTATCAAGTCCGAGTACAGCAGTCATGGCACCACCCTGTGGATAAGCCTCTTGCATATAAATCCCACGTTTTCTTACTACTTTAAATACGTCTTCTGGTGTCATAGCACCGCATGCCGCAAGTGCACCGTATTCTCCTAAGCTTAATCCTGCTACTACGTCTGCTTTTACTCCCTTTTCTTCAATTGCCTTTAAGATAGCAACTTCTGCTGCTAACATAGCAATCTGTGTGTATTCTGTAATGTTAATCTGCTCGTTTTCTTCAAAGCATAATGACACAACATCAAGACCGCTTGCTTTACTTGCGAGTTCAAACATTTCTTTACATACGGGAATACTGTCGTAGAAGTCTTTTCCCATACCGACATACTGTGCTCCCTGTCCTGGAAACATAAATGCTGTCTTTCCCATGGTGATACCTTACCTTTCTCATTCTATGTATCTGAATCATGAGTTGTTTCAGATATTTTTACTATTAAATTATTTGATTTTCAAAGTATTTGACTGATAAAGTGGAGGTCTATATAACAGACCTCCTCTATTTTTATTTTGTATGCAATAACGCTTCTGCTTCTTCCATTATTTCTGTGATAATCTCTTTACATGTCTGTTCTTTTTTAACAAGACCTGCAATCTGACCAGCCATAACAGTACCGTCCACAACATCACCTTCAACGACAGCCTTACGAAGAGATCCTAATGTCAGATGCTCTAATTCTTCAAAACTTGCACCTTCCTGCTCTAATTTGATATATTCACGTGTCATTTTGTTACGAAGCGAACGTACTGGATGTCCTGTACTTCTTCCTGTAACTTCTGAGTCAATATCTTTGGCTGCAATTACTTTTTGTTTGTAGTTGTCATGTACGACACATTCATTCGCAACTAAGAATCTTGTACCAATCTGTACTGCCTCGGCACCTAACATCATAGCTGCAGCAAAGCCTCTGCCGTCTGCAATACCGCCTGCTGCGATAACTGGGATGTTGACTGCATCCACAACCTGTGGAACTAATGTCATTGTTGTAGCAGAACCGATATGTCCACCAGATTCTGTACCCTCTGCAACAATTGCATCAACACCTGCACGTTCCATTAATTTTGCCATCGCTACACTTGCGACAACTGGAATTACTTTTACACCCGCATCTTTCCAAAGCTGCATGTATTTCGCTGGATTACCAGCACCAGTTGTTACAATTTTAACACCTTCATCAACGATGACCTGTGCAATTGCATCGGCCTCTGGATTAAGAAGCATAATGTTTACACCAAACGGTTTATCAGTCAATTCTTTTACCTTGCGTATCTGATCTCTTACAAATTCTGCTGGAGCACCGCCTGCACCGATAAGTCCAAGTCCGCCAGCCTCAGATACTGCTGCAACAAGATGATATTCGGCAACCCATGCCATACCACCTTGAATTACCGGGTACTGAATTCCTAAAAGTTCCGTTATTCGTGTATTCATTTTTACGCCTCGATTCCCTGTCCTTTGATGTACTCGATTACTGCACCTACTGTTGTGATTTTTTCTAAATCTTCTGAAGGAATTTCAATTCCGTATTCTTCTTCGAATGCCATAACAAGTTCGAATAAGTCTAATGAATCTGCACCAAGATCATCTTTGAAAGAAGATTCTTCTGTGATTTCTACTCCTTCAAGGTTTAACTGCTCTTGAATAATTTCTTTTACTTTCTCTAACATAGTCTTACTGTCTCCTTTTTAATTATAAAGCAAAATTAGTTTGACACTCAAAGTATATTATCCACTTTTACGTTTGTCAACTACTTTCTGTATATTTTATCAGAAAGTGTGTTAGTATACGAGTCTTTTTTTAATAATTTTATAATTTCTCTATTTTTCCTATGAAAAAGTTGTTTTTATGAATTATCATAAAAGTATCCTTTTATTTCTTGTCCTATTAATAAAAAAGAGGATTGTTATTATCTCATAATAATATATGCTGTGTATGCCACGTATATTAAAACATCCATTGCTCCAACTGCTTTTCCCATATTTCCTTTCACTTTACAACATATAAACATTCCAACTGTACAAATAAAGAGGATTATCATATCGTAAATGGATTCCATAGAAACAGCAATCACATGTAATCCGGAAGACATACCTAGAATAAATAAGATATTAAAGATATTGGAACCTATAACATTTCCAAGTGCTAATCCACTCTCTCCTTTTTTCGCTGCTACAATCGATGTGACAAGCTCGGGCAGGGATGTTCCAATTGCAACAATCGTGAGTCCAATTAAATTCTCACTAAGTCCCCATGCACCTGCAATCAGACACGCATTGTCTACAACCAGATCACCACCAAATACTACTGCAGCAATACCAATAATTATAAAAATAACACTCTTGAGTGGAGATTCTTTTTTCTCTTCTTCTGTCACTTCTGTTCTGTTTTTCAGTGCATCTTTGATTGTCAATGCAATATAACCAATCATACATACAAGAAGAATCAGTCCTTCCCATTTTGCAAGTTCTAAATCTACCATAAAGAGAAATAAAAGAACAGTTGCTGCAATACTGATTGGATAATCTCTTTTTAAAATTGTTTTATCCACATCAAATTTTTTCATTAATGCACATACACCTACAACTACCATAAGATTGAAGATGTTAGAACCAATAACATTGCTTAATGCAATATCATTATTACCATTTAAGCCTGCTGTAATACTAACAGCAGCTTCTGGGGCACTTGTACCCATCGCTACAATTGTAAGTCCAATGATAACAGACGGAACACGTAAAATACGTGCAATTGAGGAACTGCCATCTACAAACATGTCAGCACCTTTGATTAAAAGTACAAAGCCTACGAGTAAAAGTAAATACATCATTTTTCATTTCCTACCTTTCGTTTTTGGTTTCTGGCACAAAAAAAGACCTTTATTGTACCAAAATAGTACAATAAAAGTCTCGTTTCTAGCGTAAACAAACGTCTTATCCTAACGTTTCGTAGTATGCAGCCCGGTATTGCTACGTGATGACGACCTGCATCACACCGATATGGTGTAAACTACTCCCTCTTATTGAATACATTTATTATATAAATCCAGTTTACTACCGTCAAGGAAAGCATATGTTAAAATTATGCTAAAATTTTATTTGCGAATTGGAAGCCACTTTAATACAGTTTGAATTTTTTCATCCCAATAATCCCAACTATGACCACCTGCTGATTCTTCATACACCAAATCATATCCTAATTCCTGTAAACACATTCTACATGTTTGATTATGTTCGTATAAGAAATCTTCTGTGCCACACCACATATATAATTTAGGCAGTTTTTTTCCACTGTCTTTTAATTTTCTGGCGAGTGCCAGAAGGTCATTATCAGAACCACTGACCTGCTCATATGGTCCAAAAATATGATAAAACAATTCCTGCTGTGGTGACTGTTCTGCTGCCCACTGTGCTGCCTCTGCTGCCATATCTAATGCACCTGATAGGGATGCAGCAGCCCCAAACGTATCAGAAGCTCCAAGCGCAAGTTTGAATGCGCCATAACCACCCATAGATAATCCAGCTACAAATGTATCTTCCTTTTTCTCTGACATATTTGGAAAAAAATCACGGCAAATTGCCGGAAGTTCTTCCGATACAAATGTCCAGTATTTTAAGCCATAGTGCATATCTGTATAAAAGCTTAAATGTACATTCGGCATGACAACTGCAATGCCCATTTCGCTTACATACCTCTCAATAGATGTACGTCTCTGCCATATTGTATGGTCATCACTCATACCATGCAGCAGATAAAGCGTCGGATATTTGCCATCTTTTCTGTTTCCTTCCATTCCAATCTGTCTCTGTGTCTTCTGTGGAAGAATTACATCCATATTCATAGACATACCAAGCACTTCCGAAAAAAAGTTTACATGTAATAATGCCATTTGTCGTCCCCCTTATTTTTCTATATTTAATAAGTATTGATAAATGTCTCTTTTTCCAACACCTCTATCTTTGGCAACAAGCTTCATAGCTTCTTTGTGATCAACACCGGTATCTTCATAGTATTTCATATGTTCTTCGATACTCATCTCCTGCCACTGTTCCTGTTTCTCTTCCCGTTTCTGAGATAGACTCTTGCCTTCAATTACAAGCACATATTCTCCTCTTGGTTCATTCTCTTCGTAATAAGAAAGTGCTTCTTTTAGTGTTGTTGGCATAATGGTTTCAAATTTTTTCGTAAGCTCCCTGCAAATAGTAAGTCTACGTTCTCCAAGTACATGATACAAATCTTCTAGAGTACGAATTAAATGATGTGGTGCTTCGTATACAATCATAGTACGACTTTCTGATGAAAGCTCTTCCAGAATTTCTTTTTTTTCCTTTTTGTCTGCTGGCAGAAAACCTTCAAAACAAAATCGTCTTGTACTAAGACCTGATAATGTCAATGCTGTAATGCACGCTGCTGCACCTGGAAGTGAAGTTACGGTAATTCCTGCTTCCTGACACATTGCAACAAGTACCTCGCCCGGATCAGAAATTGCTGGCGTACCTGCATCTGTAATTAAGGCAATATTTTTACCTTCCTGCATCTGCTCTATGAGATATTTTGCCTTTTCTACTTTATTAAATTCATGATAACTAGTCATCGGTGTTTTAATCTCAAAATGATTCAACAGCTTGATGCTGTTTCTCGTATCCTCTGCCGCTATCAAATCAACCGATTCTAATGTCTCAATGACACGTGGTGTCATGTCTGAAAGATTCCCTATCGGTGTTGCACATAAAAATAATTTTCCTACCATACTATGTCCTATCTCACGTATCAATGTACTGCTGCCGCTAGTTCACTAATATCCATAAATTTCATAAATCTCATCCGTATACACATTCTGCTCTTTGTATACAATGAGTGGTTTTTCAATTGTCATCCGTGATTTACCACCACGTACCGCTTCAATCAGTACCATATTGGGTTCCTTGTCCACATAAGGATATACAAGCTGCATCCTCTTTGGTTCTAATTTGTAAGCACATAAAGTTGTTATAATCTCCGCTAAACGAAATGGTCTGTGTACCATACAGAATTTACCACCTGGTTTTAGCAACTTCGCTGCCTGTCTTACAACATCATCTAATGTACAAAGAATTTCGTGTCTTGCAATTGCCTTTGGTCCTTCCGGATTTGTTAAACCGTGCTGTCCTATCATATAAGGCGGATTACTTGTAATAATATCAAAAGAAGCAGCACGAAATAAACTGTCTGCCTCTTTAATGTCTCCCTGTACAATATCTATTTTCTCTTCCAGGTGATTCAATACAACACTGCGCCTCGCCATGTCCGCACTCTCTTCCTGAATCTCCAGTCCGGTTAAATGTGATGCTTTTGTTTTTGCCTCTAAGAGAATGGGAATAATGCCTGTCCCAGTGCCAAGATCTAACACACGTGCGCCTTCTTTTACACCTCCAAGACTTGTAAAGCCTGATAAAAGTACAGCATCCATACCAAAACAGAACTTCTCCGCATTCTGGATAATCTGATAACCATTTCTCTGTAAATCGTCAATGCGCTCATTGTCTTTTAGTTCTACTATCATTCTTTTTCCAGTTTCTCCAACTCTTTTAATTCTTCTTTGGAAAGTTCAACTTTTTCTTTTTTGTGTCTCTTCTTAAAACGAAGCTGGTCTACTCTGTATTCCTGAATCTCTTTCTCATCGTTGATGTCTACAATCACCTTTACAAGCTGTCTTAATACATTAACGCTCTGTACCTCACCCTTTAGTCCATCTTCTGTTGTAACATAATCACCAACATTAGGAAGTTTTCTATTAAGTTCCTCATATGTCTCTTCCTCATGCTTTAAGCAGCACATCAATCTGCCACATACACCAGAAATTTTAGTTGGGTTCAAAGATAAATTCTGTTCCTTCGCCATTTTAATTGATACAGGAACGAACTCTGATAAATGTGTATGACAACAAAGTGGTCTACCACAGATGCCAATACCGCCCAGTATCTTCGTCTCATCTCTTACCCCAATCTGACGAAGTTCAATTCTTGTCTTAAACACAGCTGCCAGATCTTTTACAAGTTCTCTAAAATCAATACGACCATCTGCTGTAAAATAAAATAATACTTTGTTATTATCAAATGTATATTCTGCATCAATCAGTTTCATCTCCAGATTGTGTTTCTGGATTTTCTCTGCACAGATTTTTAATGCCTCTTTTTCTTTTATCTTATTAGAAGCCTCCTGCTCTTTATCCTTTGCTGTTGCAATACGGATTACGGGCTTTAAAGGCTGTATTACTTTATCATCCTCTACTTCTTTGATGTCTCCTACAACTGTTCCAAACTCAATACCTCTGGCTGTCTCCACAATGACATTATCATTTTTCTTAATATCAAAATTAGCTGGATCAAAAAAGTATATTTTTCCTGCTGTTCTGAATCTTACACCTACTACCTTAATCATTGCTGATTCTCCTTTATTGTAAGCAAAAGTAATTCCATCGTTAAATCGAAATTAACATTTGCATTTAGTCTGCTCTTTGCTTTTTCCAAAGCTTCTATTATCGTTTCTATACCTTCATAGGCACATTTGCCTGCTGTCTTTTTAATATACTGTATTTCACCCTTAAAAATCAAGTGATTCACATCATTTGTCGCTTTAAACAGCAGCACATCACGATACCAGATAGATAAAATGTCCAGATAGTCATTTACATCTATCTTATACTCTGTAATCTTCTTAATCGCCGCATTTACTTCACTGATTTCCATGTCATCAATATATTTTAAAAGCGTAATTGCTTCTTCTTTGATGTTATCAAATTCCTCACTTGCTGCAAGTAATCTTGCCTTTCCAACATTACCCCTCGCAAATGCCACACAAATATCTGCTTTGTAATCTGGAATTTGCATTTCTTCCATGAGATATTTTTTCACATGAGCATCCTTTACCGGCTTCATATTCAGGACAACACATCTGCTTAAAATTGTGGAAAGTAAACTATTTAAGTTTGTTGTCAAAATAATAATAACCGCATATTCTGGTGGCTCTTCAAGTGTCTTCAACAGAGCATTCTGCGCCTGCGGTGTCATTTTCTCGCCCTCATTCATAATATAAATCTTACGTGGACTACTATATGGCTTAATGCCAATATCTGCATTGATTTGTGTTCTAATATCTTCTACACCAATCGTATTCGGTTTTTCATGTGTGACTCTGATAATATCCGGCTGGTTTTGTGTCAGTGACTGCTTACAGGAATGACATTCATGACATGGCTCAGTATCTCCCTTTTCACACTGCAATGCCATCGCAAAAATATTTGCAATAAATTCTTTTCCTGAACTCTTCTCTCCATTAATGATATATGCGTGAGAGACTTTATTCAATTTGATTGCATTCTGCAAATGCTCTTTTATCTGCTCCTGTCCAATGATATCTGTAAAATATGCCATACCTGTACCTCCTCACTGTTATCTTATGTGAATATATCGAGTATCAATCCTCTGATTTCTCCAATTTTAGCTAAAATCGCAATCTTGTCTTTTTCATCTTTTACAAGCTCCTGCGCCAGCTCGTCCAATGTCTCATCTACGAGTTTAATAATACCATATACCCTGTGTCGTCCTTTTCTATCCAGAAAATTTTCTCTGGAAAAAGTATGGGACCGGGTTATGATTTCATTCATAAATTCTTTGATAAGTCCTCGATACCGCTTCATATCCCGGATATCCATACGTTTTACCAGTTTATCTCCCTGCATGGTAATCTCTTCCATCAGCACATTTAATTTTGCCTGTAATTCCTGCTCTTCGATATTGCTTGCAAGCATAAACTTAAATGTTCCATCTGTCTGCTGAACCTGCTGTTTTGTCTCTACAGGCAATGTCTGCTGTAACTGGTTTACTTTAATGTCCATTCGTACCGCCTTTCTCAACAATATACTCTGTGATTTCACGAATACATTCATCCAGATAATTGTTGTAAAACCGTTTTGTAATGGATGCTTCTTCTATTTTCTCCTGAGAGAAATCCACCGCATCTGCTAAAAATCTGCGGCACATCTCTTCATACTTTGGATTATCCTGTAACTTTTCTCTGTCCAACGCCCGCTGCAATCTAACACCGTCATCAAGTTCAATCAAAATCGGTACAACATTCTCCTCGCCAAAAAAAGCCTTCATCTTATTATAAGATTCTATCGTACCAATAATCAAGTAATCCTTTTCTGCTAAATTTATCTGCTCGTCATTTACAGTAAAATATTTCCAGATTCCATGAAATGTATGGTATTCCCGAAGCTCTATGAGCTGTCCGGATGCTATGATGTTCTCTAAGCCTTCTTCGTCTGTAAAATAATATTCTACACCGTCTGTCTCACCGACACGAATTGGTCTTGTCGTATAAGGCACTATTGTATGAAGTTTTAATTCCGGATTCTCCAGAAGACGTTTAAAAATCGTGTCTTTACCCGAAGAACTTCTACCCATTAGATAAAATATCTTACCCATGTTGTTTTTTATCCTCTTTATACTTCAACTACACGAATCATATTTGTATTACCAGAAACACCTAATGGCAGTCCTGCTGTGATAACAACAACGTCACCCTTATTAACAATTCCAGATTTTTCAGCAACTCTGACTGCAGCATCAAACAATTCATCTTCTGTTTCTTCTTTCTCCATCAGGATTGGTTCCACACCCCATAACAGATTCATCTGTCTGCATACACGTGGATTAACACTACATCCAATAACTGGACATCCTGGTTTATATCTTGCAATTTTTTCTGCTGTAAATCCGGACATTGTTACTGTAATAATTGCTGCTGCACCAAGTGCCATAGCTGTTGTACAAGTAGAGTGGGAAATTGCTGTCGTAATGTCCGGTTCATCTCCAATTCCAATATCTTCAAGACGTTTACGATAATTAATATCTTCCTCTGCTCTCTCTGCAATACGTACCATTGTTTTTACAGCTTCAATCGGATACATTCCCGCCGCACTTTCACCAGATAACATGATTGCTGTTGTACCATCATAAATTGCATTGGCTACGTCTGTTGTCTCTGCTCTTGTTGGTCTTGGATTTTTGATCATAGACTCTGACATCTGTGTTGCAGTAATGACGTGTTTTCCTGCTGCAACTGCTTTTTTAATCATCTTCTTCTGTAAAATCGGTACATCTTCCATTGGTATTTCTACACCCATATCACCTCTGGCTACCATAATACCATCCGATACTTCAAGAATTTCGTCAATATTTTCTATACCCTGCATATTCTCAATTTTAGCAATAATTTTTGTTGTACTCTTATGCTCGTCCAAAATTGCACGTACCGCTAAAACATCTTCTTTACTTCTAACAAAGGATGCTGCCAAATAGTCATACCCCATTGTAGCACCAAAAATAATATCATTTCTATCTGTTTCACTAATATATGGCATAGACAGATTTGCGCCTGGTACATTTACCCCTTTGTGATTAGAAACAGGTCCACCATTCACAACACGACATTTGATTTCTGTATCTGTAATTTCTTCTACAATCATATCAATCAAACCATCATCAATCAAAATATGACCGCCCACCGTAATGTCATTTTTTAAATTTTTATATGTGATGGATGCCTTCTCAGATGTACCAAGAATATCCTCTGTCGTCAATGTAAATATCTGACCTGCTGTCAGTTCAGCTTTGCCATTTTCAAAATCACAAAGACGGATTTCTGGTCCTTTTGTATCCTGTAATGTTGCGATTGGAAGGCGAAGTTCCTGGCTTACTTTTAACACACGAGCAAATTTTCTCTTATGCTCTTCATAAGAACCATGTGAGAAGTTAAAACGCGCAACATTCATGCCGGCTAACATTAACTCTCTTAATTTCTCCTCACTTTCGGATGCTGGTCCGATTGTACAAATAATTTTTGTTTTTCTCATAATACTCTCCTTTACCTATATATATTAATTTTATTTTACGACTTTTACTGTGTTTTGATTCTTTTCTACACCCAAAAGACATAACCCCTCTTTTTGATATGCTTCTATCTGCCTTATCAAACAGGCTGTAAATTGTTCCCCTGGAACAATCAGCGGAATTCCTGGTGGATATAAACAGATATAATCTGCTGCAACACGATTTTCACACATCATCAATCTACAATTTTCCCAATCCTTTTCCACTGCTTCTCCAATTGTAAAGAAAGGTTTTCCACATGAATACAAGATGTTTGTGTCTATCTGAATCTTTTCTTTTTCAAGTGTGCTCTGATGGTTATCTTCTGTCATCGCATGCACTTCTTTATCTATTGCAAGAAGTGCCTTTGCAAGCCTATCAAATCCTTCTCTTGTATCCATAACCGTCAGAATTGCAAGCACATACGTAGATGCCGCCATCTCCATCTGAAGTCCATACTGATGTAACAATATCTCATATAATTTCTGACCATTGTAATTGGTCCCTTGTGCAGAGATTACCAGCTTACAATCATCCATAGCTATGGTTCCGTAAGGGTTTTTTGCATGAAAAGAAGCATGACCTCCTATATCTCGCAAAATGCTCTTATCCAATATTCTAATATGCTTTAACTCTTTTATTTTATCAAAAAACTGCTGCCTGTTCTGATAAAACTGTGCAAATAATGTTGTTCTCTTCTCTTCTAACAGAGCAATACACTGATCTATTCCCGCCATCAATACGTATGACGGGCTACTTGTCTGATAAAGAGATAAATACATTCTTATTTTTTCTCTATCTACCCTGTTTCCATTTACATGAAGCAAAGCTGTCTGGGTAAACGCAGGTAAGGTCTTGTGCAGACTCTGAATTACAAGATCTGCACCCTCTGTCACTGCCGAATCAGGCAATACCTCGTTTAATCCAAAATGCGCTCCATGAGCTTCATCTACAATAAGTGGAATGTCATATTTATGAACTTCTTCAGCAAGTTGCTTTATATCAGATACCAGACCTTCATAGGTCGGTGACGTAATAAAAACAGCTTCAATCTCTGGATTTGCTTCTAATGCTGTCCTAACAGCTTCCGGCGTAATACCACCCATTACTTGCCAATCCTTGATATATTCTGG
>JAFUQM010000053.1 GCA_017472325.1 Lachnospiraceae bacterium | reverse complement strand
GTATCGATTTGTCCATATTGTGCAGCTGAAAATCTCATACCGCTTCGTGATACGAGCAAATATCACTGTTACTATTGTCGTCATGAATTAAAATAAATAGAGTTATGTAAACATAATAAGAGGGTAAGGACTGTATTCATATGCTTTGTATGAATACAGTCCTTTTTATTGTACACATGTTTTTGTATACTAACGATAGAAAGTACCTAGATTGCAAAAGTAAAAGTGCAATCTAGGTAAAAAAATCCATAAAAAATTAAACATTTACTATTGCAACCGCAAAGATATATCCTATGCTATATTTATGGTGTCGAATACTATCTGCTAAAGGAGCAGATAACATGGGAAATATCAATAATCCGATCCAATTTGGGCAAATGGTTTTGACAGATAGAGTTGCTATAGAAGTTGGATTAGCGAAGGGTGATTCCTTCAAGAAAATAGCAAAGATTATCGGAAGGCATCCGGTAACTGTTGCAAGAGAAATCAAGGAAAATAGAACAAAACTTCAAGCGGCATTTCCTTGTGGAAATGATTGTAAATATTTTACTAATTGTCATAAGAGACAAATGTGTGGTGCTGATATTGAAGCCTGTAACAAGGATTGCAAAAGGTGCAGAGGATTTAATTGTAGAGAAAACTGTGATGATTATGAATCTGCTGAATGTATGAAAACAGAAAAGCCACCTTATGTTTGTAATACTTGTTCCTATAGAAAACAATGTAAAAAGACAAGATATTACTATAACGCCAGATATGCAGATGCAGCGGTAAAAAGGCGCAGATCTGATAGTAGAAGTGGACCACAATCTAGTGAAGAGGATATAGAACTTATTAATCTGATTTTAAAGCCGTTGGTAAACAAAGGGCAGCCTTTAACACATATTTATGCAGAGCACGAAAATGAGTTTCCGGTAAGTCTAAGAACACTTTATAACTACATAGATGCAGGAAGATTAAAAGTGAAAAATATAGATTTGCGTAGAAAGACTGGCTATAAGCCGAGAAAGAAGGAAGTGGCACCTTCGCTTGGGTTTCAGAATCAAGAGTACCGTCAAATGAGAACATATGACGATTATACAAAAGCTTTAGGAATTACTTTTGCGGAACACGAAGTAGTTGAAATGGATACGGTTAAAGGTGTTCGTGAAAGGGGAAAACGCTTATTAACAATGATTTTCCGAAAGAATAGTATAATGTTACTTTTTCTACTACCAGATGGTACAGCTGACTCAGTAAAGATGGTGTTTGATTATCTTGAGTTAGGACTTGGTTATAATACTTTTAGACGTTTGTTTCCGGTAATCTTAACAGATAACGGAAGTGAGTTTAAGAGGGTGGATGATTTGGAGCTGAATGAAGATTTAATATTCAGAACAAGTTTATTCTATTGTGATCCGATGGCTTCGTGGCAGAAACCACATATCGAAAAGAACCACGAATATATAAGATATGTGGTACCAAAAGGAAAGAGCTTTACACCTTATCAGCAGGAAGACATCACATTGCTTATGAATCATATCAATAGTACAAAACGTGCAAGTTTAAAGGGAAAAGCACCATATGAATTGGTTGATGATGACGATGAGGATATGAAAGCACTTATGGATTTGTTAAAAATGCACCTCATCCCGGCAGATGAAGTGCATTTGACACCAGATTTATTTATGTAACTAAAAAACATTTTTTAATGCAGATAGTATTTCGACTTGTCAATAGGTATTAAAAAGACGGGTTGCATTTACTTTTGCACAAGCTATAGCAAGTCGTCTGTTTGCTTTGCCGAAATTTATATGCATATATCTGGAATGACTTGATTATAGCATAGTTTTTGAAATTGATATACCCCTTAAAACAGCGAAAAAGGGCTCAAAAATCGATTTTATGTAATAAGGGTATGAATGAGTGAACATTTAGTTTGTCATTCAACCATATCATCAGAAGGGAAGTAGTTTTTGGATTGTATTTATTATTGCCTGCATAGTTGATGCATTCTGTGGAGGATTTGGGGTATTGAGTATGTTGGGATATGGATTACTAAAATTTTTAGGAATGTAACGATTGCATAAGAACAGGAGGATACGAGTATGAACTACATAGTTGTTGATTTTGAAATGAATCCGGTGGCAGGTGAGTACAGAGCGGAAAGACAAATTTGCCGTTCAGAGATTATTGAAATTGGAGCAGTTATTATGGATGAGAGCTTTATGGTTTTGGGAGAATTCAAGACATTGGTAAAACCTCAGTACAATGATTCTATCTACAAGAAGTATGAGACATTGACTGGTATCAGTTCGCAGATGGTATATGGTGCGCCGACATTTGCTACAGCATATGAGATGTTTGTAAACTGGTGTGAATCCTTTGGTAGCGATTATGAAGTTTATGCATGGAGCGAGAATGACTATAATCAGCTGACGGCAGAGATGGAACTTAAGCAATATAAGAAAGCTGACAAGATGCGTCCTCTTGATAATTGGTTTGACTTCCAGAAGGAATACACGGAGAAATTAGGGCTTGAGAGAATTATGTCTTTGGAGAAAGCTTTGAATTATGCCGGAATCGAATTTGAAGGACATATGCATGACGCATTATGTGATGCTAAGAATACAGCAGAATTGTTTGCAATCGTTCGAAACGAAGAAAGATGTAATGTGGTATTGAAAACGGTGATGGATGTTTTGAAACCGAAGAACATAAGTAGTACGCTTGGCGATATGATTGATTTTGGTGCGCTAATGGCGCAGTTGGTGTAAGGAGGAGAAGTTGATGGATAAGATAATAGAGCTTATGGCATGATTATTAGTCGAAAAAGATAAATATCAGAAAAATGAACGAAAGTTGTTAAGAATTAATTTACATAAGTCGATATATATGATATAATTTTTAACAAAATGATATAATTTAGGGTAATAATATCTGTGAAAAGGACATTATTATCCTGGTTTTTGTACTGTAACATAAGAGGAATATAGGTGGCACAATGATAGTTTCGGACAGAGAACTTATAAAAAGTTCTGGTAAAGCGGCATATCCCAATGTAAATTGCCTGTATAGCACGATACCTCGTGAGATGAGGATGCATATGTACAGGGTTTCTTGGTATGCACAGGCGCTTTTTGAAAAAGCAAAAGAAGTGGGGATCTGGGACAATACTTTGCCAGAGGAGATTTTTACATATTCTCAGGATATTTTTCAGTTACATGACATAGGGCGACATTATATTCCTGTGGACATTTATAATAAAGTAGAAGAACTGACAGAGGAAGAAAAAGAGGAGATAAAAAGACATACCGTATATGGCTTGAGAGCTGAGAAGAGTGTGTTTTTCCCATTTTTTCCTGAACATATTATACCATACTTCCGGGATGTAGCAACGATGCATCACGAACGCTATGACGGAACCGGGTATCCATATGGTAAAAAGGGCAAGGAAATCCCATTTATGGCACGTATATGTGCAGTGGCGGATGCATATGATGGGATGGTAAGTTGGAAAACCTATCGCGAAGGAATGTCGCGTGAGCAGGCTTTTGCTATTTTGAAGAAAGAGTCAGGCAGACAATTTCAACCAGAATTGGTGGAGTGTTTTTTACAATGCAAAAAAGAAATCGAGAGAATCGACATAATGATGAACGGAAAGTAAAAAGAAGTTTTTTTGTGAAAAAAAATGGTGGTATGCGCTTTGAACGGCTAGAGCGGTTTCACTATTGGTGGCTTGGTGGACGAAGTATTACCCGAAGTATTTTTAGAATCACAGCCGCATGGCAGGGGATTGTGCTCATTGGCAGTGTTTTGATGGCGGGTTATGTAATGGCAGCGTTCTATACACAGTCGGGCGAATTTGTTATCCGTGTAGACCATCCAGGCGAGAAACGCTTGGTATTAAGTGACACTCCAGATTTTCCGGAGGAATTGTTGACATTAAGTGGTGTTGCAATTCCGGATGCAGACAATATTAGTATTTTCAACATTGACCAACAAGTCACAGAGATAAATGGGGAGCATAACGGAAGAGATTATGTAGCCTATACTTTTTATGTAAAAAACGTGGGATTTGACCCGATTACATATACATATGCACTTACGATACAAAAGGCAACTGAGGGGATTGAAGAAGCATCCTGGGTTATGCTGTATCAGAATGGAGAACAGGAGATTTTTGCACTAGCGAGCAAAGATGGCGGCGCAGAAAGCCAACATGCCGAAATTGATTTTCCATTCAAAGATATTGCAAGGGATAAGACACAGTATAGTTTTAATGAAGATACAGGGATTTATACCCTGACAACAAAACCATTTGAGTCTTCTAGAATCGTAGAAACAGGACAAAGAGTGGACATCCAACCACAGGAAATCGATAAATATTCGGTTGTTATCTGGTTAGAAGGAGAAGATCCAGAATGTATCAATGACATCTTAGGTGGCAGCATCGAGATGATGATGAAATTTAGGTATTAATTGCGGTGAGCAAATAATATAAAAACCAAAAAACATATTTTAAAAGAAGGAGATGGGAACAATGAAAAAGAAAAAATGGAGAGACATTAGAAATGCTCTCGTCATGACCCTTGTAATGGTAGCTATGATGAGTACCGCTACCTACGCATGGTTCACGCTGAGCAGTTCTCCAACGGTAACAGGAATGGAAATGGTGGCAGCATCTACTGGTGGTCTGGTAGTAAGTGATCAGGCAAATGGCGTTTATTATAATGCTATGGAATTACCACAGGCGAATTGGAATCAGGTAGATGCAGAAACTCTGCTAAGATTGGTACCTGTTAGCCCTAAAGGCGAAGGTTTTGCATTACCAGTATATACAGATGGAACAGTGACAGGACTGGAAAATACTGTAATGACTGGTGAAAATTTAAAAGGCAATGTTGCGGTTTATGAATATTATATCAAATCAGAAGCAGGGGTAGCAGATGTTGGTATTATTGTAGGTGACCCGGAACAGGGGACAGCGTCTGAAGTAAACGCTGCTAATCAGGCACTGTCAAAAGGAACGTTTGTTCGTCAAAAAACAGATTCTACAGATACAGCGCTCGCTGATGCAACGGGTGCAATTAGAATGGGTCTAGTTGTTTCAGAGGTAGATGGAACAAATCCTAGTTCTTTAATTATTTATGAGCCGAATAATAATGTTTCATATGATGGTACAGGTTCTAGCGCAGCGTCAACATATAATTATGATGACGTAACTTTCCCAATAGCAGTTACCTCTAATGAGGATGGAGTAATTACAGGTGGTACAAAAGGAACAACGGGTGGAACTACATCTGAAAAATTATTTGAAGTTGGCGAAGATCCTAAGAAGGTTACTATGTATATTTGGTTAGAAGGAACGGACGCTGATTGTATAGACCAGATTAAGGCAGATCAGATTGAAGCGCAGATTCAGTTTACTGCTGAACCAGTAACACCATAGGAAAAACACGTAAATTAATTAAAGGAGTAACTCATGAACGCCTTTTTCTACTATTTTTACACAATGATGGAGCATATCATTGAATTATTTATGCAGGTCGTATTCGCGATAGGAGATTTTCTTATGGCGTTAGTGGACATTCCCTATTATGTGGGTGTGTTCAAAACCTATAGAGGTGATTTGTCGACTGCAGGATGGGTATGTGTCATACTTGTACATATTTTGATTATTGCTCTTATTATATTGGTAATTTATCTGATTTACAGAGGTCTTAGAATTGCGCTTCGCTTCAAAGTACCGGTAGTAGAGTACGAGAAGATGAAAGATGAAGTTGTTAGATTAAACAGAGAAGTTCTAAAGACACAGTATGAAAAAGATAAAATACTTGCGATGAAAGTATCCGAAATGGGGATGCAGGTAAATGCAGACCTGTTAGATGGCGTGAATGAGGACTCTGAGGAAACCGAGACAGAACAAGTGGAGAGCGATGTTCCAACAATCGATGTTGGCGAACTTCGCTTTCCGAGACTGTCTGGTATTGACCAATTTTATAAAACAGAATATGTTGCGCCAGAATATGATGATACGTTGAATCTGGAAGAATTGTGCCAGAAGATGCGTAATTTCGCAGCATCCAGATTGGGACTTTACTACGATTTAGAGATTATGAAACGTCTTTTTGCCTCTCTTGGAGCAGCGAAACTGGTTATTTTACAAGGTATTTCCGGTACTGGTAAAACATCTCTGCCATATGCATTTGGACAGTTTGTGCAGTATCCTTCTGCTATTTGTTCTGTTCAGCCTTCCTGGCGTGACCGAACAGAGTTGGTAGGTTATTATAATGAGTTTACTAAGAAGTATACCGAACCGGATTTTTTGAAAACACTTTATGAAGCGCAGTATGTAGAAGATGCACGTCTTGTTATTTTGGACGAGATGAATATTGCGCGAGTAGAATATTATTTTGCCGAGATGCTTTCTATTCTGGAATTGCCAAGAGATGATGAGCGTTTCTTAACACTTGTATCTTCTCAGGCAGCGTCCGATCCAGATGGTATCAAAGATGGTAAAGTATGGATTCCGCCAAACCTATGGTATGTCGGAACAATTAATAATGACGACTCTACATTTGCGGTATCTGATAAGGTATATGACCGTGCGATTCCAATTGATTTGGATGAAAAAGCAGAGTTTTTTGAGGCGCCAGACCAGGAGCCAATACGACTGAATTACAAACATTTGATGAAACTTTATGCAGAAGCAAAAGAAAAATACCCGATTTCACAGCAGATGCTGTTGGAATTAGATAAGTTAGACAGTTATCTGGTGAAGCATTTCCGTCTTTCATTTGGTAACCGTATTATGAGACAGATTAAGGATTATGTTCCTTGCTATGTTGCTTGCGGCGGCAGTGAGATTGATGGCATAGATTTTATTTTTAGCTGTAAGATTCTGCGCAAATTCGAGTCTCTGGGTATGGGCTTTATCAGAGATGAAATCGATGGTTTTATCAAATATCTGGATCATGTATTCGGAGAAGAAAATATGCAGATTAGCAAGAATTATCTGCTTCGTTTGAAAAAAATGGGTTCTAATTAAGGTGAGATAAATGTCATTTGAGGATAACAAAGACAATATAGATGGTGTATACGAGAAAATGATTGCTAATTTGTCGCCGGAGCTTTTTGAAGACAAGTACTATCAATATTTTTACAACATCTTGGAAACGGGAAATAATTACTGTAAATTTTACAGCTCCAAGCTGGTAAAAAATATTGACGAGGAATGGGTTGGCGCAATTGAAGAAGCAATCCCTGCTATTCAGCATGTTGTGGCAAATCCTAGAAAATTCATTGAAGAAGAGAGGGATATTGTCAACGTTGCGATGGCAAAAAATGTCACACCAGAATCAGTACAGCACCTGATGCAGCACAGCAATCTAGTCGACCATGTGAAAGCAGATGGAACGGTAATACCGAACCGTATTCTGAATGTGTTTAAGGAAGAAAGTTTAAATACATATGAGAACAGATTTATCTGTACATTAATTTTAGAACTGCAGCGTTTTATTAATAAACGCTTTAACGTTATTTTTGATAATAGTAAAGATGAGAGGGGAACCTTTTTTGAAATGGAATCCCTGATTGATAACTATACTGAAGTTATCGATTACAAATTAGAGATTAAGATTAGAGAAAAACAGACAGACATTGACAATGAAGAAGAAAATGTGGAGATTTTTACACGCATATCAAAGCTGCACAGGCAGATTAATGATTTAGCAAATAGTGGATTTATGACTGTTGTGAAGAAGTATCCGCTCGTAAAACATCCCATTGTTAAGACCAATGCGATTGGTAAAAATTTGCAATATAAAGCATGTCATAAATTGTGGAATTACATTTATGCATATGAAAGAGTCGGGTATAAGATAGACATGGTAAAATTAGAGCCTACAATTACCCGCGAATTAGAACGAGATTTATATCACTCCTTTTTGTGGGATTATTTTATGATTAAAAAATATGTAGAGCAGGCAGATATCCTGGATATTGACCGCCCTAAGAGACAGAAGGAAGTTGATGTTAGATATATTAGACAGGTGCTTGATGAGATTATAAACGGACTGGATATGTCCGATGCCGATGTCAGAAAATTAGTTATGAACGAGCTTTCCAATTTACAGTTGAAGCGTAAAGCAGAAAAGATGTATGCAGAGTCTGTTGCGCGTAAGACAGGAAAGCGTTCCAAAAAGAAGGAAAAGAGAAAATAAGGAATGAAGCGAATTGCGAATATTCTGGAAATTATATTTTTGCTGATAATGATACTCCTGTGTGTATTGGTATTTATGGCAGGACGGGGAAATGTCCCGTATGTGTTTGGGTATCGTGTTTTGCAGGTAGTTACCGACAGTATGCAGCCAACCATACCAAGTCAGACTTGTATTATTATTAAAAAAGCAGAGAAAGAGGATATCAAGGTAGGAGATATTATCACGTTTGTATCAGAATCGCCAGAAATTAAGGGCTTTTTAAATACGCATAGAGTACATGAAATGCACTATGATGAAGCAACGGGGGAGCCGTACTATATTACCATTGGTGATGCCTCCAGTGAGCCAGACCCTTATTTTGTGGATTATGAGCAGGTAGTCGGAACCTATGTTGGAGAACTTCCATTTGGTGAATTATTGTTTAAAGCAATTCGTTTTCTTGGAGATCAGGTTAATTATTTTGTTGTAGTTATGCTGCCGTTGTTTTTATGCTTTATGTCATATATAAGACAATTGTTTAAAGCATTGTTCGGCAGAGAAGAGGATGCAAATGAATAAGGAAGAAGTAGTATCAACCTTTGTTATGTGTGTGGTCAGCGTATTAATGCTCATCGGTTTTACGATTGCGTGGTATAGTGGTGCTATGGCACACGCAGCAGTATTAGGTATGGACATGTTGGCGGATGACATGCAAAACATCATAATTGCATTAGAGTCAGGTGGGGAAGATGTTGCCATTCTGGCGGAACAAGGTGAATATGCAGATGTTGGCTTAGATGAGTTAGATAATATACAACCTGGGGAAATGGCACCAGGCGCATTTGGTGAGGTTACATTTTATATAACACCTTTAGAGGATGAGATTTCGGTTTGCGACATTTTGCCAGCTATTTGCATACGACAAGGTAGTGATGAGTGGTATTCGGGTGAGAATAACGTAGCAATAGATGAGGACGCTGAAGCAGACGCAGGAGAAGGTGGCGAAACAGTTACCATAGAAAAATTGTATGATATTGCACAGAATCACATTGCGTTTTTTACAGATGAGCAGATGCAGAATGAGATTACAGAGGATAACCCGTTACAGCTTACATGGGCGGAATCTGAACGTATGGTAGAAAAACCTGTAACTGTTTATTGGAAATGGCATTATGAATATCCTTTTACAGCAGAAGAGGACAGTACAATGACTTCGGAAGCTAAGGAAACAGCGATAGATGAATATGACTAAGAAGATAAAACATTAGGAAATAACATTACAAATATGAAATTTCATTTTGTATTTTCTGCACAGTAATGAACAGGAGTAAGAGAAGCGTGGAAAAGCGACCTGAAGAACAGAAAAAGAAAAAGTTCATACACAAAGGTCTTCAAAGCCAGCTTTTAGCATGGTCGGTATTGATTGGTACGATTCTGTTGATTTGTGGTACTACCTTTGCCTGGTACACTACGATTAAGAAGGAAGCGGACAGCGAGATACTGGATGTGATGACACCCTATTACCTGACTCTCCTAAACCCAAGCGAATCAGATGCTTTGAGTTTGTCGGTAGGAAGCCTAATGCCTGGAAAAGTGAAACAGATTGTTTTCTGTGTGAGTAACCGCAATGATGAAGAGAATGGAATCAACAGTGATAAGGCGGATTTTGACTATACATTAGAATTGATACATACAGATAATCTTGATTTGATCTATTCTCTATATGCGTTAGAAGCAGCAACAGCAGATACTGCAGATATTGTTGCAGAAGACGTGCTAGTGGTCGATGGTGTTCCCACTACACAGCCAACTTACTGGACTGTGCAAACGCCGGGTTCTCCGCTTGCCGGTAATGATGTATCGGCAGAACGACACGAACAGGTGTCTTTGTCAGGCAATGAGATTAACAGTGGAACATACATCGCATACGAAGGTGAAGATTTGCACCTGTCAGTTACAGAAAATGGATATGATTCACAATATTTTCTGTTAGAGATAGAATGGACTGAAAGTGCGCAGACCAATTTTGAAAGGTATGAAAGAGAAACAGATATGATTTATGTCTTAGCGAAAGCAGTACAGCCTGTGCCGCAGAAAAAGACAACGCAATAATGTGGCCTGTGAGTGGAGAGTAAGATGAGCAGTAGTCAGGAAAGAAAGCAGAAGAGACGTAAAATTGAAAAAAAAGTACGAATAACAGCAATTGTCATTGCTTTGTTTCTGGTTGTGCTGTTTCGGGGAAGCTATGTATTTGCAAAGTACTATGCAGAGAATTATCAGAAAGCAATTGCTATTGCAACCGGAGTATATTTTACTGCCAATTATGCGGTTGCATCTGATAGAGAAGAATTTTTTGAAAGCGAAGTGACATCTGGATATCAGGGAACAGATTTCACATTTGACTTTGAAGTGAGAAATTATGAAAATAATCTTTTGTTTAATGACGGTTCTGTTGTAATTCCGTATTCCTTATCGTTCTGGTTAGAAGGAGAAACTACGGATGCTAATTATACTGTAACGTATAATGGAGAAACACAGGCAATCACAGCAAATTCTAATATTACAGCATCCTTTTCGGGACATAGTATTGCAGGTGGAAAAGCAATGTCCAACAAATATACCATTACTTTGAAGCGAAAAGACGGTGTAGAAAAAATCACACCAGTTCCGATTTATGTCAAAGTTACAACAGACGAGGGTTCCGTTGTAAATACGATATTAAGAGGAAAAATGGTTTTGAGCAGTTCATCACGTGCCGAGAACTTTATTGATTCACAGCAGTTTACAGTAGTGAAGGATGTGGCGGATGAGGATGAGAAATTTGCAGAGATTCAAAAAACTTCAGCACTTACATATGAGATTATAACGGTGGGTGCAGTTTTAGCAGAGGGAGAAACTACAGATAAGATAAAAGTGGCGTGGGACCCCACGGTATTGGAAATAGATTTATTTGATGAAGCATATCAGAAATGGGCAGAAGATACTGGAAAGAGCCAGCCGGATGTGGATGCAACAAGTGGCTGGTATTCAATTACAATAGAGGCTATGCCATATTCAGCAGAAACGATTACGTTCTTTAGAGGAGCGGAATTTGATACTAAAATTATGGATATGGCAGGTTTAAATGCCTCTATTAATGCCACAAAGGTCTCAGAGGAGTAACGAGGTGACTAAATAATGATAAAAAAGCGGATGCGTAGAATAGCATTATTA
Source organism: Lachnospiraceae bacterium (assembly GCA_017472325.1). Lineage (GTDB taxonomy): Bacteria > Bacillota > Clostridia > Lachnospirales > Lachnospiraceae > RGIG4733. The sequence goes on along the minus strand of JAFUQM010000053.1, from coordinate 1,027 downwards.
TTAGCGCTTTGTCTGATTTTGACAAATAATCATATAGTGAAATTGCTGCCAACGGAAGCTGAGGAATTAGCTTCCGTTGAAGTGCTGTCTGAAACTGCGTCCGAAGAAGAAACTGTGACAGAGAGCACACCGCCAGAAAGTGCCGACTCTGCAGATGAGAGTACACAAGGTGGCGAAGCATCTGACGAAAGTACAGCCTCAGAGAGCACAGAGTCAGAAGGTAGCGTTCCAGAAAGCACAGAGTCAGAAGGTAGCGTTCCAGAAGGCACAGAATCAGAAGGTGGCGTTCCAGAAAGCACAGAGTCAGAAGGTGGCGTTCCAGAAAGCACAGAATCAGAAGGTAGCGTTCCAGAAAGCACAGAGTCAGAAGGTGGCGTTCCAGAAAGCACAGAGTCAGAAGGTGGCGTTCCAGAAAGCACAGAGTCAGAAGGTGGCGTTCCAGAAGGCACAGAGTCCGAAAGTGCAACCCCAGAAGGCGCAGAGTCCGAAGGTAGTGTTCCAGAAGGTACAGAGTCTGAAGGTACATCCTCAGAAGGCGCGGTGTCTGAATCTGTAACAACGGAAGATGATACAGATTCTGAAAATAATGTAGCATCGGATAGTGCATCAGAGCAGGATAGTGTTTCTAATAACGGAACAGAACAAAATGGAACGGAACAGATAGAAGGAACAGAAAATACAACAGAAGAATCCGGCAGCATATCAGTAAATGATACTGTAATCATGGAAGAAGTGATTGATGATAGTATATCAGAGAATGATATTAGGTTCATAGATGATGCAGAAAATGAGCTTGCGTTGCCGGGTACGGTAGATGCTTATCTTGCTAAAGTTGCAGAAGGTAGAACTGAATTTTACATTGCTTCCTTGCAGGATTTTCTTGATGCACAGATTTTGTGTGCAGATGCACAGGTGGATGGATTTGCAGGCGTGACTTTGATTATCCAAACGGTAGCAGGCGGTGTATGGGATATCACCTCAATCACTGCAGATACTTATGGTGCGGCATGGGCAGGAATTGGTACAG
>JAFUQM010000052.1 GCA_017472325.1 Lachnospiraceae bacterium | reverse complement strand
TTCGACATCCTCGATTGTTCTGCCCTTCACAAAAGAGGCTTCGCCTCTAGGAGTTTCGGGCAGAACTTGATGTCTCTGTGCTTCATTAAGAAAACGCACAAAACGGTTAAAAGTCGCGCCTGTACAGATGCTACTATTTTTTTAAGGCAAGTTTTGCGAGACGGTTGTAATAAAAACCATCAAAATCAGGTGCATAGAAATACTTACTTTTTTCTGACGAGTCCCTTTAAAAAAACAAAACAAAGATACATTGCAAACATCAAAACAGCAGATAAGAAAGTATTATTCTGCATCACGAGATGCTTGTTATATGCTACACTGCCTGCTTTTTATCATATGTGTTAGTCTTCAAATGCTTCAATATATTTTGTCAGTTCTTGCAGTTTGCCGGAATAAATAATCTCTAATAGCTGACTGCAGCTTAATAGTGCGCATTTTAGATGTTCAAGGCTAATACCGCCGCAATCGAGTGCAGGAACCATTTCATCAAGGTCTACAACTTTTACAAATCCATCTGGATAGATGATGACGTCCGCAAGCAGATCGGTTACGATGAGCTTATTTTCTTCGGGAAGAAATTCATGTGTAATGATGTCACAATAGTGATACATCAGAGAATTATCTTCGCGGTAAAATTTACTGATTTTATAACCTTCTTTTAAGAAATAGCAGGAATAGCCGTGATGCAAATCCTTTTTAGGCTTTAAGGCATTCCATTTTGTTATGATGCGTTCTTTGTCGTATGACAAAATAATGTCATCTTTTAGTTCAACGCATTCGTCAGGGATAATTCTTTTGCGGTATAAAACGGGATGTGGCATGGCAATTCCTCCTTTGTACTATTATTGTTTTATGGAAATATCTGTTAGTTTGGGGAATGGTATAAATTCTGGCGGATGTTCTGTATGTTCACAGAGCGTTTTCTCCATCCAAATCATGTCATACCATGTATTCTGTTTGTAACCGGACTTGTGAAAATGTGCGCACGTTGTATATCCGAAGGATTCATGGAATGAAATGCTTTCAGGATTCGGATAGGCAATACAGGCGCAGAGATTGCATATATTTTGCTTTTTTAGCAAAGACTCTAGTGCAAGATAAAGTTTTGTGCCAATACCAATGCCTTTATACTGTTTGTCCACATAGATGGAAGTTTCGACTGACCAGTCATAAGCGGCTCGTGATTTAAAAGAACTTGCATAAGCATAGCCTACAATTTGTTCATTTATAAGCGCAACAAGATAAGGGTACCTGGCTAAGGTGTTCTGCATTCTCACAGTGAATTCCTCCAGGGCAGGTACTTTATATTCAAACGTGATTGCTGTATTCAGAATGTAGGGGGTGTAGATTTCAAGTATCCGTTTTGCATCTGCAAGTGTTGCATGACGAATCGTAACGAGTTCTGACATAAGTATCTCCCATAATATCTGACATGTATTGCGAAAATATGTGTTGTATATGGTAAAAATACTACACTTTGGATAATTAAAAGTCAATAAAAACGGAGCAAGTTTTTTGTTAAAAAATATCTGAAAAGGAAAGTGTTTTGTCTAGACAATATATGGGAAATTAGGTATAATTATAAAGATAATTTAAGATGATAAAGTATCATACTGGAGCAGATCATATGAGATACAAAAAGAGTGTATATCGTGCGTTGACACTCATTAGTCAATTTGGCATTAATATGCTTGTTCCGATTTTCTTGTGTTCTTTTGCAGGAATGTTTATTGACCAGAAGCTAGGTACTTCGTATTGGATGGTAATTTTGTTTTTTGTCGGAGCGTTAGCAGGATTCCGTAATGTCTTTATTTTTGCAAAAAGAGTTTATAGTGAGAAGGATACAGAAGGCTATGCATACAGAAGGCGAAACAGAAAATAATATAACCGAAGAAGAGGTTCTTATGCCAGGTGATCCTGAGGGCGGAAGAAAAACCTTAATAGAGCTTTTTGTAGGGATTGTTATATATGGACTGCTTTTGCAGCTGATACCTGTATGGTTTGTAGCAGATAAGGCGAGTTACAGTCTGGCAATGTGGATTGGGATTGTAACAGCAATATGTATGGCACTGCATATGTATCGGACATTGGAAAGAGCGCTTTCTTATGCTGATACGGCACAGAAAACTGTTGCGGTAAACAGTATGTTGCGGTATGCCATAGCAATTGTTGTACTGTTAATTGTACAATATAGAGGCTTGGGAAATCCGGTGGTCACTTTTTTGGGAATTATGGGATTGAAAGCAGGGGCATATTTACAGCCCTTTGTGCATAAAGTAGTAAATTTTTTACAAAACAGAAATAATGAAAAAGAAACGTAATAAGGAGGTGAACATATGGGACAAGGAATGCAGCCTGTCATAGGTGCCGCTGACATTGACTTTATGGTACATGGGATATTTTCCTATGAGCTGTTTGGACAGACACTCTGGATTACAACAACACATGTATGTACATTGATTGTTATGCTTCTAATCGTTGCATTCTGTCTGGTGGCGAACAGGGCAATGAAACATGCAACAGAAGTACCTGGAACATTTCAGAATATTGCAGAACTTGTGGTAGAAATGCTGGACAATATGGTGAAAGCAGTTATGGGCAAGAATGCTACAAAATTTGCTAACTATATTGGAACAATATTTATCTTTATTCTGATAAGTAATATTTCAGGCTTACTGGGACTTAGACCACCGACTGCGGATTATGGTGTGACTTTACCGCTTGGTTTGATGACATTTGCATTAATACATTACAACAAGTTCAAATACCAGAAAGTTTCAGGCGTGTTAAAAGGATTATGTGATCCGTGGCCAATCTGGGCACCGATTAATGTGATTGGTGATATTGCTGTACCAGTATCGTTATCGTTACGTCTATTTGCCAACGTATTATCCGGTACAGTTATGATGGCATTGATTTACGGATTGTTACAGTGGGTTGCTGTAATCTGGCCAGGTGTGCTTCACGTATATTTCGATTTGTTCTCAGGAGCAATCCAGACATACGTATTCTGTATGCTGACAATGACATATATCAGTGATGCAATCGGTGACAATTAAATAATTTAAAAATAATAAGTCTAAAAGACAATAAGGAGGATTTTAACATGGAATTTAATGAAAGCTTTATTTTAGGATGTTCAGCAATTGGTGCAGGTCTTGCGGTTATCGCAGGTATTGGACCTGGTGTAGGACAGGGTATTGCAGCAGGACATGCAGCAGCGGCAGTAGGAAGAAATCCAGGTGCTAAATCAGATATTACATCAACAATGTTACTTGGACAGGCTGTTGCCGAGACAACAGGTCTTTATGGTCTTCTGATTGCAATGCTTTTACTTTTCGTAAAACCTTTAGTATAAAAATGGGACGCAGATGGCTATATAAGTAGCAGCCGGATGTGAATAAAGAATGCCGAGAGGAGGCAGAAGTTTGAATACGTTACTTAGTACCAATTTCATATTGGCAGCAGAAGGAGCTGGAGTAGCAACAGAGATGACAAGATTGTTTGATTTGGACTTTCAGTTACTTGCTGATGCAGTGCTTATGATGATTGCGGTCTTTTCTTTGTTCCTGGTAGCATCCCATTTCCTTTTCAATCCTGTTAGAGATATGTTAAGTAAGAGACAGGAGAAGATTAAAAACGAATTAGAGGAAGCGGCACAGGATCAGGCAGCGGCAGCGCAGTTAAAAGCACAGTATGAAGATAAGTTAAAAAATATTGATAAAGAAGCAGAAGAGATTTTAAGCGAAGCAAGAAAAAGAGCGTTAGAGAATGAGAACAGAATTGTTGCAGAAGCCAAAGAAGAAGCTGCAAGAATTATCGAACGCGCGCATGTGGAAGCAGAGCTTGAGAAGAAGAAAGCTGCGGATGATGTGAAGAGAGAAATGGTTTCTATCGCATCTATGATGGCGGGTAAAGTAGTAGCAGCATCCATTGATACAAAGGTACAGGATACTTTAATTGATGAGACATTGAAGGAAATAGGTGAGAGCACATGGCTAAGCTAATTTCAAAAACATATGGAGAAGCTTTATTTGAACTTGCTGTAGAAGAGAATAAAATTGATAGTTTTGTAGAGGAAATTAAGACAGTGAGAGAAGCACTTGCCCAAAACCCAGAGTTTGACGAGCTGTTTCATCATCCAAAGATTACAAAGGAAGAAAAAACGGAGCTTGTGGAAAATGTGTTTAAAGGGCGCATTTCTGATGAACTGACAGGATTTTTTAAACTACTTGTGGAGAAAGACCGTTACAAAGAAAAAGAAGGAATTCTGACGTTTTTCTTAGATAAAGTAAAAGAAGTAAAAGGTATCGGAGTTGCTTATGTAACAACGGCTATTCCGCTCAAAGATGTGCAGAAGAAACAAGTGGAAGAGAAATTGTTAGCTACAACACAGTACAAACAGATGGAGATGCATTATACAGAAGATGCGAGTCTGATTGGCGGAATGGTAATCCGTATTGGAGACCGTGTAGTAGATAGCAGTATCAGTACAAAACTAAGTGATTTACAGAGACAGTTATTAAAAATCCAGTTAGGTTAATATCCTACTGAGATGTGATGAATAAGACGAATAAAAAAGAAAGGTGCGTACAGATCCATGAATTTAAGACCAGAAGAAATCAGTTCTGTTATTAAGGATCAGATTAAGAGATATGCCTCAGAATTAGAAGTATCAGATGTTGGTACTGTAATTCAGGTTGCCGATGGTATTGCACGTGTGCATGGACTTGAAAATGCAATGCAGGGTGAACTTTTAGAGTTCCCAGGTGAAGTATACGGTATGGTATTAAACCTTGAAGAAGATAACGTAGGTGCCGTATTGCTTGGTAGCCATAAGAATATCAACGAAGGTGATACTGTTAAAACAACAGGTCGTGTTGTTGAGGTGCCTGTAGGCGATGCAATGGTAGGTCGTGTTGTAAATGCTCTTGGTCAGCCTATCGACGGAAAAGGACCAATTCAGACAGATAAATATCGTAAAATTGAAAGAGTAGCCTCTGGTGTTATCACAAGAAAGAGTGTTGATACACCATTACAGACAGGTATCAAAGCAATTGACTCTATGGTACCAATTGGAAGAGGACAGCGTGAATTAATTATCGGAGACAGACAGACAGGTAAAACTGCGATTGCAATTGATACTATTATTAACCAGAAGGGTCAGAACGTGAAATGTATCTATGTTGCAAGTGGTCAGAAAGCGTCTACGGTTGCTTCGATTGTAAAAACATTAGAAGAATTTGGTGCGATGGCATACACGACAGTTGTTGCTTCAACAGCAAGTGAACTTGCACCATTACAGTATATTGCACCATATGCAGGATGTGCGATTGGTGAAGAATGGATGGATAACGGTGAGGATGTACTTGTTGTATACGACGATTTAAGTAAGCATGCAACAGCATACCGTACACTTTCCTTGCTTCTTAGAAGACCACCAGGACGTGAAGCATATCCAGGTGACGTATTCTACTTACATTCCAGATTGCTAGAACGTGCAGCTAGAATGAGCGAAGAATATGGTGGAGGTTCTTTAACAGCGCTTCCAATTATTGAAACACAGGCAGGTGACGTATCTGCTTATATTCCAACAAACGTTATTTCCATCACTGATGGACAGATTTATCTGGAAACATAAATGTTCAATGCAGGTTTCCGTCCAGCCGTAAATGCCGGACTTTCCGTATCCCGTGTAGGTGGTGCAGCGCAAATTAAAGCGATGAAGAAAATTGCCGCACCTATTCGTGTGGAACTTGCACAGTATAGAGAACTTGCAGCATTCTCACAGTTTGGCTCAGAACTTGATGCCGATACAAAAGAGAAGCTGGCACAGGGTGAACGTATCAAAGAAATCTTAAAACAGCCACAGTACAAACCAATGCCTGTTGAATATCAGGTTATTATCATATATGTAGCAACAAACAAATATCTTCTTGATGTTGCAGTAGAGGATATTACAAGATTTGAATCAGAACTGTTTGAATTCCTTGATACAAAATATCCAGAAGTTCCAAAAGCAATCAGAGAAGAAAAAGCAATCTCCGATGCAACAGAAGAAACGCTGAAAAAAGCAATTGCAGAGTTTAAAAACCAGTTTAAGTAAGCAGTGTTTAAAAAGCAATGTTTTAAGAAACAATGTTTAAAAACACGGAAAAGGGTGAAACATTATGGCTTCAATGAGAGATATAAAAAGACGTAAAAGCAGTATACAAAGTACACAGCAGATTACGAAAGCCATGAAACTTGTCTCTACTGTTAAACTGCAAAGAGCGAAGGCAAATGCAGAGCGTTCAAAAGCATATTTTAATTGTATGTATGAAACGGTAACATCTATGCTTGCTAAAACAGCAAACTTAAATCATCCGTACCTGCAGGCAGGTGAATCTCAGAAAAAAGCTGTGATTCTCATTACTTCCAACAGAGGTCTTGCTGGAGGATATAACTCTAATGTAATTAAGCTCATTACACAGGGAGATTTTGAAAAAGAGAATGTTGTTGTTTATGCAATCGGTAAAAAAGGTAAGGATACGTTACAAAGACATGGTTATGAAGTAATTGAGGAAGATTCTGAGATTGTAGAAGAACCAGTATATACAGATGCAGTTAAAATCAGCAATAAAGTTTTAAAAGCATTTGCAGATGGAGAAATTGGTGAGATTTATCTCGCATACACTGCTTTTAAAAATACAGTCAGCCATGAACCGACATTATTAAAGTTATTGCCGGTAGAAGCAAAGCAGGAAGATGCTTCAGAAGAAAAGAAAGAAAGTCAGGCACTAATGAATTTTGAACCAGAGGATGAGGAAGCGTTAGACCTGATTATTCCTAAGTATATTGCAAGCTTGATTTATGGTGGTCTGGTAGAAGCGGTTGCAAGTGAAAATGGTGCCAGAATGCAGGCAATGGATTCTGCGACGAGCAATGCAGATGAAATGATTAGCGACTTGTCACTGTTATATAACAGAGCAAGACAGGGTTCCATTACACAGGAATTAACAGAAATTATTGCAGGTGCAGAAGCTATTTCCTAATGAGGACACCTAGCTTCTTCTGAAAGAGATAAGAATATTGGAAAATAATTTTAAGAGAGGATAATAAAATGGCAGATAAAATAACCGGAAAAATCACACAGATTATCGGTGCGGTACTTGACATTAAATTCCCGGAAAGTAAACTTCCAGAAATTAATGAAGCAATTACCATTGCCAGAAAAGAAGATACAGACCTGGTAGTAGAAGTATCACAGCACTTAGGTGATGATACAGTAAGATGTATTGCTATGGGACCTACAGACGGACTTGTCAGAGGTATGGAAGCTGTTGCGACAGGCGCTCCTATTTCCGTACCAGTAGGTGAGAATACATTGGGTCATATCTTTAACGTACTGGGACAGCCGATTGACAATCAGCCGGCACCAACAGATGTAAGTTATGAGCCAATTCATAGACCGGCACCTCAGTTTGAAGAGCAGGCTACAGAAACAGAACTGTTAGAAACAGGTATCAAAGTCGTAGACCTTCTTTGTCCATACCAGAAGGGTGGTAAGATTGGTCTTTTCGGCGGTGCAGGTGTTGGTAAAACAGTATTAATTCAGGAGTTAATCCGTAACATCGCAACAGAGCATGGTGGATATTCTGTATTCACAGGTGTTGGCGAGAGAACAAGAGAAGGTAATGACCTGTATCACGAGATGAAAGAATCAGGCGTTATCGATAAAACGACAATGGTATTCGGACAGATGAATGAGCCACCAGGAGCGAGAATGCGTGTTGGTCTGACAGGACTTACTATGGCAGAGTACTTCCGTGATAAAGGTGGTAAAGACGTTCTGTTATTTATTGATAATATTTTCCGTTTTACACAGGCAGGTTCTGAAGTATCCGCGCTTCTTGGACGTATGCCATCTGCAGTAGGTTATCAGCCTACGTTACAGACAGAGATGGGGGCATTACAGGAACGTATTACATCTACTAAAAACGGTTCTATCACATCCGTTCAGGCGGTATATGTACCAGCCGATGACTTAACTGACCCAGCACCAGCTACAACATTTGCTCACCTGGATGCAACAACTGTATTATCACGTTCTATCGTTGAACTTGGTATTTATCCAGCGGTTGATCCATTGGAATCTACATCTAGAATTTTGGATCCAAGAATTGTTGGTGAAGAACATTATGCAGTAGCTCGTGGTGTTCAGGAGATTCTTCAGAAATATAAAGAATTACAGGATATCATTGCAATCTTAGGTATGGATGAACTTTCTGAAGACGATAAACTTGTCGTATCCAGAGCAAGAAAGGTACAGAGATTCTTATCTCAGCCATTCTTTGTTGCAGGACAGTTTACAGGTCTGGAAGGTAAATATGTGCCAATCAATGAGACAATCCGTGGTTTCAAAGAAATTCTTGAAGGAAAACATGATGATATTCCAGAAAGTTATTTCTTAAATGCGGGAAGTATTGATGACGTAGTTGCACGTGTGAAATAATAGGTGAACATATGGCAGATGATAGAAACTTTGCATTAAAAATTATTACACCGAACCGGACTTTTTTTGAAGGTGAAGTGCAGATGGTAGAATTTAATACAACGGAAGGTGAAATTGGTATTTACAAAGGTCATATTCCTATGACTGTGATTTTGAGTCCAGGTATTCTGACAATCACACAGGAGGATGGTATTAAAGAAGCTGCACTGCATGCAGGATTTGCAGAAATCACGCAAGAAAAAGTTACGATTCTGGCAGAGATTGTAGAATGGCCGGATGAAATTGATGCAGACAGAGCTGAAGCTGCAAAAGAGAGAGCGGAAGAGCGTTTGCAGTCTAAGACACCTGAAACAGACATTGCAAGAGCAGAAACCGCATTGCACCGTGCCATAGCAAGAATTGAAGTAATCAAATAATAAAAAGGTCTGCATAGACATGCGGACCTTTTCAAATTAGAAATATTCTGTAAGGGATATCAATCATCAGAATGAAGTAACCAAACGGAGAAACGAATGAGCAGAATCAGTACTGAAAATGTAAATGAAATTATCCGGAAAACTCTCGGAATTGTAAATGAAAAGTTAGTACAGCATGGGGAAATTGTTGGATATATTTTGAATCGTATGTTGACATATGAAGAGAAATATACGCAAAAAGAGATTTGGGAATACTCTATGCTTGGATGGTTGCATGATCTTGGTCTGTTCAGAGAGGGAAAGAATATTGATATGGACAAATACGAATATGAGAGTCCGTGGGCGCATTCGATTTATGGCTTTTTGTTTTTAAAGTATTTGTCACCGCTTGGTAATAAAGCGGATATTGTGCTATATCATCATCTGAACTATAACCGATATCAACGTATTGAGAGTGAGAATATACATATTATTGAGTGTCTTGCTGTAGCAGATAAAATGGCTAACTTTATGCAGGGTGGAATCGATGTTATGGGTGCGGACTATTTTGCCAGAAATAGAGATATTACATTTTCTGGGAAAGCATTTCGGTTATTTCGACATGCTGAGCAGGCATATTCTATTCGCGCAAAATTAGCATCTGGAGATTATCAGGAAGAGTTTTATCAAGCCCTGAATAAAATCTCGTATAACGAGGTGCAGAAAAAGGGCTTTCTAGAAATGATTGCCTATATTATTGATTTCCGTAGTGAACATACTGTTGTACATACAATGTCAACGGTCAATTTTGCTGTTCAGCTTGGTAATCTTTTGCATCTTTCTGCGGCAGAAGTAAATGCTCTTTATTATGGGGCATTGCTGCATGATATTGGTAAGATTGCCATCCCATTAAATATTCTGGAATCTACAGGTCGGTTATCAGATGAAGAAATGCGTGTTATGAAAGCGCATGTAAGAATTACAGAGATGATTTTGGAAGGCTGTATTGACGAAGAGATTGAACGAATTGCAGCAAGACATCATGAGAAGTTAGATGGTTCTGGATATCATAAAGGGTTAAAAGAGGCTGATTTGACATTTCCGCAGCAGATTGTAGCAGTAGCAGATATATTAAGCGCGTTGTATGGAAAGAGAAGCTATAAGGAATCTTTTGATAGTAATTTAATCAAAAAAATTATTAATGAAGATGCCGATAACCATAAAATTAGTAAAAAAGCAGTTGATTGTTTAATGGAGAATTATGATGATGTAATTGCTAATTATGAAAAAGAAAAAGACCAGACAATAGGATTGTATTTAAAGATTAAGGAACAGTTTGGTGTTATTATGAAGAAATTTGAAAATCTTTAATAGAATTCTGGGAATGACATATAGGCAATAAATGCAAGCATGCATATTATATTTATAAAAAGAAAAGGATAGGGAACAATGGATAGTAGAAGAATACTTCCTTTTTATATGACGTATCCAATGCCTATGTTTTATGAAGAAGATATGGTAATGCGGGACTTGGATTATTTACAACAGATGTATCCTGCCCAGGCCAAAAAGTATCAGAGAAAGATTGCAGCAATACTGGATAAAATGGATTACAGAGGCAGCATGATTTATGACGAATATCCTGATAAGTTTATGATGAATAAGCTGGCACGAGACATCACAGAAATTCTGAAGCAGGAAGAAATGATGGAGGATATGAGTTATACACCGCAACAGTGGGAAACGATAGGAGATATGATTCAACTCTTACTGTTTTATGAAATCTATAAAAGAAGACATAATAATAGCAGAGGGATTTTAAAATTTTAGTTGTAGTTTTAGTATAAACAGATTAAAATATAGCCATGACTGACTAGTTGTGGCTATATTTTATGATAAAAAACGTATGAGGAAAGTTGGATGGAGCAGTTAAGAAAATTACTGGAAGAAAGTATAAATGAACAATTATATCAGATGATATTAAGCAATGCACGTGATAAAGAAGCTATCAGCAAAGCAAAAGTGCGTCCAGTTATGTTGCAGAAAGAGTTGTATTTTCAAATCAGCCGATTTGTGGGAAAACAAGTGCTTCATCAGAATTGTACGAAGGCAGAGCTTGTGAAAGAAGTGTTTTCTATGATGAAAGCAGACTTTAAGCAAATAGAAATAGAAACGATGTCTTATAAGGCAACAGGACTTATTAGTAAAAAGGGAACTGTGACCATTAAGAAAAAAAGACATACAGAAGAAAAAGCACCAGTTGATATGTCGCATAATAGAAGTAAACAATACATTTTACAGGAAGGAACAGTGGTTGATTTCCTGGTAGATTTGGGTGTACAAACGAAGGAAGGAAAAATCGTAAAATCGAAGTATGACAAATTCCGTCAGATTAACAGATATCTGGAACTAGTAGAGGATATTATGTTAGAGTTGCCTAAGGATAGAGCAATTCAGATTATTGATTTTGGATGCGGAAAATCATACTTAACATTTGCATTGTACTATTATATGCATATTTTGCAGAAGCGCGACGTAAATATTATTGGTTTGGATTTGAAGGAGGATGTTATACGCACGTGTAACGCACTCAAAGATAAATATGGCTATAACAAGCTGCGTTTTATTCCAGGGGATATCAGCAGCTTTGAAGATATGGATAACGTTGACATGGTTGTCACTTTGCATGCCTGCGATACGGCAACAGACTATGCGATTGCCAAAGCAGTGGCATGGGATGCAAAGGTTATTTTTGCTGTTCCGTGCTGTCAGCATGAGGTGAATAAACAGATAGAAAATGAAATGTTAGCACCGGTATTGAAGTATGGACTTTTAAAAGAGAGAATTTCGGCACTGCTAACAGATGGTATTCGGGCAAATTTATTAGAACAGATGGGGTATGATACGCAGGTAGTGGAATTTATTGATATGGAGCATACACCCAAAAATGTATTAATACGCGGAGTAAAGAAAAGAGAAGCTTCTACGCCAGTGGAAGCATTACAGCGCATGGAAGAGGCATTGCATATTAAATCGACATTAGAGCAATTATTATAACATCGGTTTTATGCTCATTTATGAGCAGACAGACTTTGAAAAAGTGTGGGAAACAGAATGAGAAAAACAGTATGGAAAATCGTGACGTTTGTTGTTGTGTTTATTATATCTGCAATGATAGTTAGTACAACAATGAACAAAGGAAATGCAGAACTTACGGCAGATTTGGCAGCACCTATGTTGCCGCTTGTATATATGAATGTGGGAGGCATGGATGTTAACTGCCTTCACGGTTATGTAGAGAAGATGGAGGAGAGTTCGTTAAGGGATTCGTTAACGCCGATAGGTGAAGATAGAAGTATCTCTCTTCGTGTAGACAAATATGGTATGAATATAACTGGTATGTCGTTTGAAGTTAGAAGTATAGATGGAGAGCGTCTGGTAGAGGCAACCGATGTGTATAACTATATTGATGATACTGACCAGATAACAGCAACTTTTACAATCAAAGACTTGATTGAAGCGGGTGTAGAGCATATGCTGGTTATTCTGCTAGAAAATGAAAATGGGCAGATACTTCGATACTATACGAGAATCATTCGTGCAGATGCGTATCCTGTAAAAGAACATTTGGAATTTGTAAAGGATTTTCATGAAAAAACATTTGATAAGGAAGCGGCTAAAGGGATAACAAAATATTTGGAATCCAATGCAGAAGGAGATAACAGTACATTTCACACGGTTAATATTCATAGCAGCTTTCATCAGATAACATGGGGTAATCTGCAAGTGACCAGAGTTACAAAACCTGTGATTCAGATTCGCGAACTAGGAACACAGATAGCATCTATGCAATTAACATATATTGTGTCTGTTCCAGAAGGAAGAGATATTAATTATTACAATGTCAAAGAGTATTACAGGGTCAGATACACGCCAGACAGATTATATCTGCTAAATTATGAAAGAAAAATGAGTCAGTATTTGAACGAAGAGAATACAGTGTTTGTGAATGATAAAATTGTACTTGGTATTGCAGATTCCGGCTTGCAGATGCTAGAAAGTGATGACAGTAATGTAGTGGCATTTGTAAATGAGAATAAACTTTATTCTTATAATATGAATGATAACAAATTTGCAGTTATATTTGGTTTTTATGATAACCAGACAAAAGATATCCGAACGTTATATGATGAAAATGGTATAAAAATATTGCAGGTTGACGAAACCGGTAATGTAGAGTTTCTTGTATACGGGTATATGACGAGAGGACAACATGAAGGAGAAGTTGGCATTCAGATTTATGAATATAACAGCGTGCTAAATACAATTGAAGAAATTGCATTTCTTCCGTATACAAAGGCTCCTGCAATTCTGGAACAGGATATTGAAGAACTGGCATATGTGAATAAGGCAGATACGTTATATTTGATGTTAGATGGAACGGTATACAGTATTAGGCTGAGTGAAAAAATAGTTACAGAAATAGTTTCTAATCTGAGTGACGACTCATTTAAAGTATCTGAAAGTAACAGTACAATCGTATGGCAGACAGGAGAAAATCCATATTCTAGTACGACGCTTACAACAATGAATCTTAACAATGGCAAACAGAAAACAATATCTGCTGGCGCTGGTAGATATATTGCACCTTTAGGTTTTATGGGTGAAGATTTGATATATGGTGTGGCATATAAGAGTGACATTGTGGAAGATGAAAGCGGAAGTATGCTTTTTCCAATGTACGAGGTAAATATTCAGAATGACCAGGGAGAAAAATTAAAAACTTATAGACAGAATGGTATTTATGTGATTGGTTGTGAAGTAGAAGATAATCAGATTAATTTGACGCGGGTTGCGAAACAGACAGAAGAGGAACAGATTTCTTATATTCCAGTGAACGATGATCAGATTATGAACAACGAAGAGATGGATGTTGGGAAAAATACGGTTACAACTGTTGTTACAGAAGAGTTTGAAACTTATGTACAGATTGCGGTAAAGAAAGCAATCAACACAAAGACACTAAAAATCATGTATCCCAAAATAGTATTATACGAAGGTGTCCGTGAAATTGTATTGGATGAGCCAGAAGAGTATATTGATAGATATTATATTTATGATAGAAGTGGCTTGCGTGAGATTGTGACAAGAGCAGATGCTGCAGTTAATATGGGACAGGAAATATCTGGGATTGTTGTCAATGATAAGGGACATCTTGTTTGGGGTGCAGGTAACCGCAGTACCAAAAATCAGATTATGGCAATCAAAGAGGCAAGTATAACAGAAGAAAAAAGTAGCCTTGCAGTCTGTCTTGACACGATTTTAAAATTTGAAGGAATTGCTAGAAGTACCGAAACGATGCTTGCCCGTGGCGAGACCGCAATCTCTATTCTGGATAAAGAGTTAGAAGATGCGCAGATTGTAGATTTATCCGGATGTAGTCTGAATGCAATGTTGTATTACGTGAACCAGGATATTCCAGTACTAGCATTGTTGAATGATGGTAACGCAGTATTGATTATCGGTTTTAATGAACTCAATACAGTGCTGATGGATCCAATGACAGGTACAATCTATAAAAAAGGTATGAACGATTCCACCAAAATGTTTGAAGAAAACGGCAACCGCTTCATTACGTATATTAAATAGAGAACACTTTGTCGTGATCATACTTTCTTATCTGCTGTTTTGATATTTGCAATGTATCTTTGTTTTATTTTTTAAAGGGACTCGTCAGAAAAAAGTAAGTATTTCTAAGCACCTGATTTTGATGGTTTCTATTACAACCGTCTCGCAAAACTTGCCTTACAAAAATAGTAGCATCTGTACAGGCGCGACTTTTAACCGTTTTGTGCGTTTTCTTAATGAAGCACAGAGACATCAAGTTCTGCCCGAAACTCCTAGAGGCGAAGCCTCTTTTGTGAAGGGCAGAACAATCGAGGATGTCGAA
>JAFUQM010000051.1 GCA_017472325.1 Lachnospiraceae bacterium | reverse complement strand
TCCGGTCAAAACTAACTCTAGCTAATTTTACCGTTATTACTGTTTGGGATTGTTTTTCACAATCTGTTCGTTCTCTGAACAATTCTTTTCAAAAACAAATTTCTTTGTCTTTGCTCTCCAAATCTTATTTGGATTTTCTCTTTTAGAATTTTCAGGGTTGCATTACTGTTTATTTGTCAAGGTTCATTAATGTTCTTCTTCATTAGAAGATTTTTTGTTGCTTATGTGTTTGCCTCAGCAACGAAACTTAGTATATCATCACAATTCCAGGTTGTCAACAATTATTTTTAATTTTTTTAAATATTTTTTTATTTTTTGTAGAAACGCCCATTTTATGCGGTTTCCAGACGTCGGAATATGTCACAATATGTTCTATTCTTATGTTGATTTTGCAAAATATTGTTTTATTCAAGCATTATAGTGGCAGCATCTGAGCCATTAGCCATATACAAGGAAAGTGTTTCTATATCTGCTTCACTCTCAGGAACTTCACATATCAAAACCACTTGTTGCGTCGAACCCGCAAGCACAGTATCTTTATAAATAGATAAGTCATTTAACAGCATTGTATATAAAGCAGTTTGTCTTGCTCCGCCGTTACGAATCAAACGGAATTTTGTTCCGCTATTTAGAACATCTACATCTTTATCAACACTATCTGTATTGGTCATATCAAACTTTACAATCAACAACTGATTTCCAGGAGTTGCATCAAGAGAAAACGCTACACTTTCACCTTCCATATATGAAGTTGCCAGTTCATATCCAGCATAATCAATATTGATTCCATCTAGTCCAAGGAAAATACCAATATTGGTAATCTCTTTTTCCTCTACTGTTTCCGCAGTCTCTTCTGTCAATACTCCATTGTCTGATACTGTCGCATCTTCTGCCACACTTTCTTCTATCTCTGCTGTCTGTTCCTCTGCATCAGCTTCTATTTCTTCCACTACAGCTTCTATTTCTGCCAATTGCTTCTCAGAAGGTAAGGCATTCATATAATTTTTATCATACTTTAACAAAAGTCCAGCTGCATATTCCGCGACCATTGCATTCTCTTCTTCTGTTAAATCTGGCATTTCTCCTGCACAGCCTGTCAATGCTATTGTCATGCATACCATCATAGCTGCCACAACTTTATTCCACCGTCTCATACTTTATCTCCTTTGATGCGGTTATTGTTTCTAACTTAAAATACGTCATACATTGCTTTGCATGATGTCAACATCTCTATTATAACACTAAACCGCAAACATTCAAACCGTATTTTTATCAATTAAATATTTTTCTACCTATTACAAAGCTCTTTATTAAGAATAATTTACTGGGTTGCAAGTTCAAACCAGAATTCTACTCCATTTGTATAGTTGTTTACACCATATGCCTGGTTCATGGAATCCATAATTGCTTTTACAATAGAAAGTCCCACACCACTGCCACCATACTCTCTCGTTCTAGCTTTATCTACTTTATAAAATTTTTCCCACAAATGCGGAATGCTTTCTTCCGGTAATGGCATACCTGTATTAAAAACACTAACTCGCACTTTATCTTCTTTTTGTTCCAGTTTTATATGAATAATCTTTTCTGCCGCACAATGATGTAAGGCATTGGTGAAATAATTATTAAAAACTTCTTCTGTTTTAAATTCGTCTGCCCATACATAAATTGGCATCGTCTGTTCAAACTTTATCGTTATATCATTTTGTTTCAGCAAGATATCCGCCGAATGCAAATACGTTTGAATTAAATCTACTATATTAAAGCGTTCCATTGTAACAGGATCATTACCAAACTCCAATTGATTGAGTGTAAGGAGTTTTTTTACCATAACATTCATCTTGGCAGCCTCGTCCATAATAACATCACAATAGAAATCTTTATTTTCCTCGTCATTGATACCTTCCTTGAGTCCTTCTGCATATCCTTGTATCAATGCAATTGGTGTTTTTAATTCGTGAGATACATTAGATAGGAATTCTTTACGCATCTCATCAATTTCATTTTTACGTGCAATATCTTTTTCTAATTCATTATTGGCTGTCTTTAATTCCGAGATTGTCTGTTCCAATGTCTCAGAAAGTTTATTGATATTATCACCAAGCAGCGCAATTTCTGTTTTACTCTTCCCCTCATACTTGGCATCAAAGTCCAATTGTATCATTTGTTCCGATATTTTCGTCAGCTCCAAAATCGGTTCTGTTACTCTTCTCGAAACAATCCACGCCAGAATTCCACTACAAGCTACAGCAATCACTCCTATATACGCAAGAAAGCGATTCGCAATTGCAACACTGTCTTCAATAGCAGCTTTAGCACTTCTCAACAAGAACATATTCCCATTATCCAGCACACCCCACATTTCAATATATGCAGTGGATGTCCTGCCATCATAAGAATCCTGTATAATGTAATTTTCTGTCTCCTGCAATAATTTTTTATCAGAATTATCTGCAAATATGGAATCCAGTAAGTTTCTCTTAATCACTTCTTCATCAGAAATAGAAGACTTTATTACATTAGCATTCGCATCTATGATAATAACATCAATATTATATTTATTACAGATACGCTGCATTTCAATATCAAACTGTTCACTTAGCACTTTCCCTTGCTGTGCCGCCTCATTCATCTGTTTATAAGCAATCAACAGAGCATCCTGTTTATGCTGTAAATAATATTTTTCCAATAAAGTACTGTTAATCAACCAGCACAAAAATACTGTTCCAACAATCAATCCAATGGAAATTAAAGAAAATTGCTTCTTAATTGAATATTTCATTCTGTACCTTTCACTGTAATTAATCCAATGCTGCCATTTATTGCAGGTGCAAATACATGCCCGTATGCTTGATTAGATATTGGTCCATCCCACGAAAAATGTAAATGCCCTGATAAAATTTCTTTTACAAGAGAATCTTCTCTATAAATCATATCCAAAAATTCCTTTGTATTCGCATCCGGTTCGTAATAATATCCACTTCCCCATATGAGTGCTCTATCCTGCCAAGCCTTCTTGGACTGTTCCGCCAGGCTATCATCAAATTGGGAAGCAATCGGAACATGCGTTAACAAAATAATGGGTTTACCTAATGCATAAATCTCTCGGAATCTTGCCAAACCCTCCGGCGTAATATTAGATGTATTATTATCAATACCTACAATGCAAAAATCCGGGAACTCCAACAGGCTAATTTCCAAAGCTCCATCCATCTTTCCATGTAAATCTTTAATATAAGAAGCATCTAATCCTGTATAATGATTTCCATAATCATGATCGGCTCTTACATAAAGATATGGTGTTGTTAAATTATTCAATCCTTCCTGTAAACACTGAATATTAGATGTTGATGCGTAATCTAACATATCACCGCCAAACAAAACAGCATCCGCATGATACGAATCCAGATATTGTGGTAAACCTTCCCAAATCTCAATAGGATTTACTCCTGTCGGAGCCGAAAAAAAATCAACCCGTTGTTCCACTGCTGTCTTATGTTCTTCTAGTACTTCTTCATCCAAAATTATCATGTGTAAATCAGAAACATACAACAATTTATATTCTTCTTCCACGCCGCTTAGCTCTATTGTTATTTTTTCCACATCTATATCAATGGGAAGTTCTTGTTCTCTTTGTGTATTTCCCTTCGGTTTGGTACTATTCATCATTGTACCCGTTATATCTTCATCTGCATCCGCACATCCACTTAGGCAAAATGTAAGCAGACCTGTTCCTAACATATATTTTATTGCTTTTGCTATCTTTATTAGTTGCAAAATGCACACCTCTTTTCGTTCAAAATATAATTTATGAAAGTTCGTTGGCGTTCAATATTATTATTCCGTAAAATATTGTGGTTTAAATTCTGCGTTAATCTCTGCAATTTCTTTTTTACCGTCAATATAATCGCGATACATTTCCCAAAGGTCGATACCACCACAATCATCAAGGCCATCATCCTGCGGAATCCATTGCTTTATGAGCGCAATTCTTTGTTCTTTTGTCGTATCTTTAATTAACATAGTTTTCTCCTTGTTATATACTGTAAAGTTGTTTTTGGGATGGTGCTACTGGCAATCGTGTACCTGCCAGGCTTGCGCATGGCAGGGATGATTGATAATGAATATATACCTTTTCCAAATGCTGCTCGCAGCTACTCCTCCAGTTTATACCCTAATCCCCATATCGTCTTAATGCACTCGCCCTTATCTTTTAGCTTACTTCTTAATTTTTTGACATGAGTGTCTATCGTTCTGGCATCACCGAAATAGTCATAATTCCATACACTGTTGAGTATCTTCTCTCTCGAAAGCGCAATGCCTTTGTTCTCCATAAAATAGACTAATAATTCAAATTCCTTGTAGCTTAAATCAATGGCTTCTCCATCAATCAATACAGCATGAGCGGCTTTATCTACAGTGATACCACCAGCTTCAAGAATTGTCTCGCCACTACTTTGATTGGTGCGTCGAAGGATGGCTTCCACTCTTGCAACAAGAATTTTGGGACTGAATGGTTTTGCAATATATTCATCTACACCAAGTTGGAATCCTTGTAGTTCATCTCGTTCATCTGCTTTGGCTGTAAGCATGATAATTGGTACTTTTGAATAAGAACGAATTTCTCTACATACTTGCCAGCCATCTACTTTAGGCATCATGACATCCAGTATGATTAATGCAATATTTTGATTATTAAAAAATATATCTATCGCCTGGCTTCCATCCTCAGCTTCTATTACTTTATAATTGCTTTTCTGAAGGAAGTCTTTCACTAATTTGCGCATTCTGCTTTCATCATCAACTACTAAAATTTCTAACTGTTCCATTGTATTCTGCCTCTCTATATTTATATCATTCATCGACATCTTTTGGTTTAGTATAAACTATAAATATGTTGAAAATGTGAATTTTTGAAAAAACATATATACAAAACGACAGCACACTTCGTAAGCTGTCTTATTCGAAGAAAAAGCAATGCAAAATATAGGTTTCTGCATTGCTCTTCTACGTCCCTTATTCTATTGCTTCAATTTCATACAGAAGTTCTTTTTCTCGTACAATCGATTCTCTCTCTTTTAAATCATCTTCCCACTCTGCATATCTATTCTGTAATGAATTTTCATAATTTAAAATATTAGGATTGTCCGATGTAAATGCAATAACAAACAAAGCAATAATTATCATTACCAATGCCATGATAGTGAGATAACTCCATGCCAGTTTTTCTCTCAACTTCCGCTTTTCTTTATCCTTCTTGGAAGCAGAATCCATACGCGCTTTGACTTTATCAGCATTGTCGAATGCGCTAGAAGAGAATTCCTGATACATCGGAATATCCGGAACATTTGATATGTCATGTTTACATAGGAAATTTTGCAGATGCTTCATGTACAAAAATCCAATTGGTGTTTTAAAAGTTCTTTTCTCCAGTGCTGTCCGATAGATAGATTCTACATTCTCCACCTTTTTATAATCCATGTGACTTTCTATATATTTTACTTTTTCTTCTTCCTGTTTTGCCAATTCAGCATCTTCTTTGGTTCCAAACAGAAAACCGGCTACCACTAATCCATTGTCTGTATCACTCACACCGCTTATCTCCTTTGAAACGGAAAGGAAAGCAGTTCTGCCTTCCTTTCCTGTCATTCCTTTGATTATCTATCATTATATTTTAAATATATCCATTCGTTCATCAAGACTACCCGCAATGCTGCTTAATCTCTCTGCGTTTTCAGAAATGTTATCTACAATACTTCCAACTTCTGTTACAGATGCTGATGTCTGTTCTGTGCTAGCTGCATTTTCTTCCGCAATTGCTGTAAGATTCTGCACAACATCCACCACGTTCACTCTTGCTGTATCCATCTGTTCTGTCTTATCCATAATATTGGATACACTTACGATAGATGCATCAATTCTTGTCTTAACTTCTGTGAAAATTTCACCTGTCTTGACTACCTTTTCGCTTTGCTCTTTGATAATATCTTTTACTTCTTCCATTGTCTCAACTGCTTTTTCAGAATCTGTAATCAACAGGTCAATAATGGATTCAATCTGTCTTGCAGAGTCATTAGACTGTTCTGCCAATTTCTGAATCTGTGCTGCAACAACTGCAAATCCTCTACCCTGATCTCCTGCTCTTGCCGCTTCAATAGACGCATTTAAAGAAAGAAGATTTGTCTCTTCTGCTATCTCAGCAATTAATGTTGTTGCTTCTTTAATCTTATTAGCAGATTCGTTTGTTGTATTTGTCTGTTCATAAATAATGTCAATAGACTCTCTTGTTCTTTCGTTAATCGCGTTTAATTCTTCCAGTGTCTTGGTAGCTTCTTCACTGGAATCTTTCATAATATTGGCATTATTATGTAATTCTCTAACTTCATGTGTGGTCTCTTCCACCATGTTACCCATAATAATAATATTTTCTGTTGCTTTCTGTGTTTCTTCTGCCTGGCTTCCCGCACCATCTGCAATTTCAGAAACTGCCTTTTCAACCTGTCCAACCGTATTGGCTGTCTCAGTAGCACTTGTACTAAGTGTAGTGGAAGCATCTTTTAATACCGCACTCTGTGATTTGATATCTATAGCAACTCCTGCCAATTGCTTACGTAACGTTGAGATTGCACGGCTCATAACACCAGTCTCATCTTTACGAGCATCCATCTTATCCTGCATCTCATCTGGAGTGAAGTCCATATCTGCCATTTTACGAACACTTTGTGTAATTCTAAGAATCGGTTTCACAATCATAAGTGCAAAGATTAAACCAATTGTGGAACAGAAAATCGTAACAATAACACCTATCATAATAGCACCTGATGTCATATCTGTTACTGGACTTAAAACATCCGATTTATCTGCAGTTACAACAAGAATAAAATCTGCATCTTCATTTACATAATATGCTGCATATTTTGCAACACCCTTAAAATCATATTCTACAATATCTGGTTCGACCGTCTGTCCTTGTTTTAACTGTTCTACTATACCAGATACCACTGCATTTTCTACAGGCTCCCCTACCTTTTCCTTTGTAGGATGATATAGCATCTTACCATCTTTAGAAACCAGATACGCATAACTTGTTTCAGCTGATTTTACATGCGCTCCTCCTATTGTTGCTGCCATTCTGTCATAATCATTGATGACTTCTGGCCATACCATCTCCATCTGCATTTCTACGGTATTACCATATGCCAGAGCCAAATCAGCCATATAGTCCTGTGTCATCATAGTAAGCGCACTTGATGAGGACGTAACAGTTTGTACCATGACACAAATAATAGATAAGATAACTACGTTTACAATTATTCCAACCATCTTAAATTTGAGAGAATTAAATAGTTTGACCTCTTGGTTCGTATTTTTGCTTTTTGTTACCTTTTCTTTCATGTTTTCATCTCCTGGTTTTGTTATCTTGATACGAAATATTATATTACTAAGCAAGATTTTGTACAAGCAATTTTGTTATTTCTATACACTTTCTTTTTGGTTTCGAGCAAAATATAGAGCATAATTTCCAAAATCTTTTGTTACTTTTTTATGAAGAACTTTTCTTTTATCTGGATTTGTAATATACTTCTAACAGAAAGCAATCATTACTTTTTATGCTACTTCATAAGCTAACTACAGGAGGATACAACATTGTATATACAATTTGGAAAATACAAAATTGCATGGTATCAAATGCTCATTGTTGCCATCATTGCCGGAGAGACACTCATATTCCTTTTGCTTGGAGAAAGCAGCTATATTGCTGCTCATGATAATTTAGATTTGTTTGTCTCACATTTTAAGATGTTAAAGGACGGCAACTCCTTTTTCGCACATAATGTAGATTTGCCACTATTAAACGGCATTAGCAGAGATAATTTTGCTTCAGAATTCAGTTTATACAATCTGCTATATCTGATTTTTCCAACATTTTATGCTTATATCGCAGGATATATATTAAAGATGGTACTTGGTATTCTTTCCTTTACTCTTCTTATGAAAGACATTTACAAAGAAGCATACGAAAACTATAAATGCATTGCTGCATTATGCGGATTCGCATTTGGACTACTTGCTGTTTTCCCAGCATACAGCTTTGCATTTACTTCCATTCCATTGGTCGTACTGCTATTTCGAAAAATCTACTATAAACCATCCCTCTTACTTTATGTATTGCTGTTTTTATATCCATTACTGTCCTACTTTTCCTACTTTGGACTATTTATTTTAGGTTATGCCGCTATTGCATTTGTATTTTTATGGATTCGCGATAAAAAATTTCCACTTTCTGTATTAGGCGGTATTATCATTCTTTCGCTCGGTTATATTGTATTTGAATATCGCTTATTTATGCAAATGTTACTTGATCCAACAGTAACAATCCGCAAATCAATGATTATGGCAAGTCTGAGTACATCTGAGATTATCACATGGATAGCAGATGCGTTTGTCAACAGTATGTTCCATGCAGACTCTGCACATGCAAAATGGGTATTTCCGATTTGCGCTATTTATTTTGTAATTCACAACATTTTATTGGTAAAAAAGTGTATCATTTCATCTAATAATATCAAAAATACACTCAAGCGCATTTTTACAGATTCGTTTAATCTTGTTATGCTGTTCATTTTATTTAATGCAAGTATTTATGGACTGTATTATCAGGAAAACCTGCGCACTTTTGTTGAAACATTACTTCCACCATTAAAAGGATGGCAGTTTAACCGCACGCTTTTCTTTAATCCATTTTTATGGTATGCTGCATTTTTCTTAGTATTGAAATCATTCTATGATAGTGGGAGAAAATATAGTAAGGCTGTAGCAAATATTGCTGCACTGGTTGCTATTGTTGTCATCACATTACACAATGCAACCTTTAATGATTTCTACTCTACCTGTAAAAATTATGCATACAAAATAATAAAAGATACCGAAATAAACGAGTTGACATACCACGAATTTTATTCAGAAGAATTGTTTGATACAATCAAAAAAGAGATTGCTTATGACAACGAAAAATGTGTCGCTTATGGTATGCACCCATCTATACTGGAATATAATGGGTTTCTTACTTTGGATGGTTATCTAGGCTTCTACTCCCAGGAATATAAGGATGCTTTTCGCGAGATTGTTGCTCCAGCCTTAGAACGTAGTGAAGCATGGCGTATCAATTTTGACAACTGGGGCGCCCGAGCATATATTTTCCCAGGTAATGACGCTGATAATTCATGGCAAGCCGTAAAACATTACAGTCTGTCTGATTATAATCTATACATCAACGCAGATGCCTTCAGACAACTTGGTGGAGAATATATTTTCTCACGTTTTGAACTTACCAATGCATCTGAGTTATCACTCACACTAGTAAACACTTATACGCATAACGACTCACCATATACCATTTATTTGTATCGTGCAAATTAATTGCTTGATGATTTGACACCGATATCACAAAATGCTATGATTAAGAACGTTATCATATGAATACTATGACAAAAGGATAAGGAGACATTAGTATGCCAATCAGAATGACGAACTTTGCCGGTAGATTTGGCTGGAATATGAGAAAATATTTTCCAAAACTTGCCAGTGAAAGTTATTTAAAATTACAGTTTGTAACACGTGGAAAAAAACAACAGGAATATATTAAGATGTTTATGGAAAGTGAAACAGTTCCATATCCAAACATTGTTAACCTTGAAACAATCAATCGTTGCAATAGTACTTGTGAGTTTTGTACAGCTAATAAAAATGCTGAAAAACGCCCTTATTGCCGCATGGAAGATTCTTTATTTTATAGTGTAATTGATCAATTAAGAGACTGGGGATATAAAGGTCATCTGACAATGTATGGCAACAATGAGCCGTGGTTGGATACACGTATTGTTGAATTCCATAAGTATGCACGCAAACAGCTTCCAGACGCATATATTTTTATGTCTACAAATGGTCTTTTATTAACAATTGATAAAGTAAAATCCATTGTACCATATGTAAACCAGCTTATTATCAACAACTACTGTCTTGATATGAAGCTCCATGATAACATCAAAGAAATTTATGATTATGTAAAAGCAAATCCAGACGAATTCAAGGATGTAGATATTCTGATTCAGATGCGTTATCTAAAAGAGGTTCTTACAAACCGTGCTGGCAGCGCTCCAAACAAACAGGCAACCGAAAAGGTTATTACAGAAACCTGTCTGATGCCTTATACTGATATGTGGATTATGCCTGATGGCAGACTTGGAGTATGTTGCTGTGATAACTTTGAAGTAACCAATCTTGCCAATTTAAACGAAACACCGCTAAAGGACGCATGGAATAGTCCAAAATATCAGGAATTCAGAAAAGCGGTTGCGAAAGGACGTCAAAATTATCCTTTCTGTAAACACTGTGATTTCATTGATGCTGGTCTTCGTATGCAGATTGTTGATGATATTCTAAAAAAGCATAAACAAAAATAACTTAAAAAGCTGATACATGACAAATACATGTATCAGCTTTTTTAAGTTCTTGTATAACTTTTAGTCTACTTCTAATTCATTTTCAGCTTCTTCTTTATTCTCGTGGTACTCCTGCTCTGTATTGACACCCCAGATATTATCTTTATTGGTAATGCCATTTAGAATATTATGCACGGTTTCAAAAGAAGTCATCATAGAATGATCAATATTATTATAACGGTGCTGTCCGTTTCTTCCCACGCAATACAGATTATCAATCGACTTCAAATACTCTACCAATGTGTCAATTTCACTATAGGTGTCAAAATAAGCTGGATAAGCCTTTTTTACCTTTTCCATATGATAATCTATTACTTCATCTGCATGGTCAATTAGTCCCATTTTTACCATTTCATCAATCGCAAACTTTGCGAATTCTTCCTCTGTCATATTCCAGTATTTATCACCTTCATTGCAGAAGTATTCTAAACCAAGCCATACCGTATTTTCTAAATCTTTAATCATGTATGGAGACCAGTTATTATAAATCTGGAATCTGCCCATCTTTACGGTACGATCGTGTACATAAATCCAACAATCTGGCACAATATTGCTTACTGTTTTTAATTTTGTTTTATTCACCAGATTCAATTTAGGTACCAATACACCCAGCGTCATATAATCACGGTATGGAAGTCCTGCTGCAATTCTCGCTGGTTCTGCTGGAACATCATTCATACCTGCCACAAGATCTTGGACTGGCATAGAAGATATGAATACGTCACCAGTTTCTGTAATTCTTTTTCCATTACATTCATAGGTAAGGCTTATAATTTTATTATCAGCACTCTTCGTAATTCCTACCACTTTACAGTTCTTCTTAATCGTGCCACCTAATCTCTCGATTTCCTGTGCTGTTACTTCCCAAAGCTGTCCTGGCCCTAATTTCGGATAAGAAAATTCTTCAATCAGGGATGTCTCTACTTTACGATTCTTCTTGCTTGGAAGCATCTTACTAAACACATCCTTGATAATCGCAAAAATAGATAATCCTTTGACACGCTGTGCACCCCAGTCTGCTGCAATTTCACTTGGATGCCTACCCCAAAGATTTTCTGTATAGTTTTCAAAGAACATAGAATACAGTTTCTTACCAAATCGATTTATATAAAAATCTTCCAGTGAATGTTCTTCTCGTTTATGCAATACCGAAGCAAGGTAACTAAACGCCGCCTGTACAGTATTAAGAAATCCCATATTGATAAATAGTTCTGGTTTTAGTGTAATCGGATAATCAAAAAACTTTTTATCAAAATAAATTCTGGAGACACGATGTCTTGTTAACATGACCCTGTCTTCCTTCTCTGGGTCAGGTCCCCCCTCTTTTAGTGGCATTGGCCTCTGCAAGAGAATATCGTCATAGGTAGGTGCACCCTGCATTGGTAATATCGCTTCCCACCACGCATTTACTTCCGGCACTTTTGAAAAAAACCTATGCCCTCCCATGTCCATTCTGTTGCCATTGTAGTTTACCGTTTTGGAAATACCACCCATAGCTTCACTTTCTTCAAAAACAACCACTTCATACTCTGTTGTATTTTTCAACAATTCATATGCAGCTGTCAGTCCGGCTGGTCCGGCACCTATGATGAGCGCTTTCTTCATAAGAATAATCCTTCCTATACCTTATCTTTGGTGCATTTCTTCCTCTTTAAATGGAGTAGACGGGAGTCGAACCCGTGTCCAAAAGCCTATTCCCTGTCCTTCTACTATCATAGTCAGTCTTTTGACATTCCCTCCATCGTCCGGGGACTAACACCCTGACGATTTTAGTAGCTTCATTCTACGCCCGTATGCGCAAAGCTTAGCATACGTCGTTTCCTACATAGTCGATGCCTGGGTCTTAAAGTGTAGGTGCCCTAAGTCAGACAGCTGCCCTCAGGCAGCATGATTTACAGCTTACGCTGCAAATGCTAAATTTTCTTCAGCGTTTATATTTATTGTTGTGATTTGACGCATCACCTGCGGATAGCTTCTCCAGCTGCAAAACCCCTGTCGAAACCTTTACTACCCCGTATTCAATTTATAAACAACACACTATTATAGTATAGTGCTTATTCCGAATTAGGTCAATAAGTTCCAAATATTATCATAAATTTTTGACCTTAAATTGCTTCTCTGCTTCTCTTCTTTGGTCCTTTTTTGCAATATCCTGGCGCTTATCGTACAGCTTTTTACCTTTTGCCAGACCTACTTCAACCTTGGCTTTACCTTCCTTAAAATATACCTGCAGAGGCACAAGTGTATATCCTTGCTGCGTGATTTTACCTGCCAGCTTATTAATCTCCTGCTTGTGCAACAAAAGCTTTTTCACACGCAATGGGTCTTTATTGAAAATATTTCCTTTTTCGTATGGACTAATGTGCATACCATATACAAATACTTCTCCATTTTCAATACGGACAAAGGATTCTTTGATGCTACATTTACCAAGACGAAGTGATTTTACTTCTGTACCATGCAGCACAAGTCCTGCTTCATATTTATCTTCGATAAAAAAATCATGGTATGCCTTTTTATTATTCGCTACGAGTTTCAGCGTTTCCTTCGCCATCTTCCTCTTCCCTTTCATCATCCGCTACACGAAAATCTATTGTTCTACTTAACTTATCGACATCATATACCTGAATCCTAATAGATTCCCCAAGTTTGTATTTTCTGCCTGTAACCTGTCCAACCATCTCATAAGCAGCTTCATCATAATGAAAATAATCACCTGGTAATGTCGCTACATGAATCATACCTTCAACAGTATTCGGCAATTCTACATAGATTCCCCAGTTTGTAATACCAGAAATCACACCTTCGTAAATTTCACCAATGTGTTGCTGCATATATTCTGCTTTTTTGAGTTTATCCGTTTCTCTTTCCGCCTCCTCCGCACGTCGTTCCATCTTAGAAGCATGCTGTGCCACTTCTGGCAGAATTGCCTGATAATGTTCTACTCTGCTTTCCTTAATATGAGTACCATTGATGGCACGTCTATCCCCATTTAATCTGCCACGCAAATGATCTTTGATAATACGATGAATCTGTAAATCAGGATAACGTCTGATTGGGGATGTAAAATGGCAATAATATGGACATGCAAGTCCAAAATGTCCACTACATTCTGTTGTATATTTTGCCTGTTTCATGCTACGCAGTGTCAATCTACTAATTAGTACTTCTTCCGGTGTGCCTTCAATCTTAGTCAGAAGTTTCTGCAATTCCTTTGGATGTACTTCTTCCTTAGACATTTTAATATGATAGCCAAAATTATGAATAAATAATCCTAGTTTCTCAATTTTCTCTGGGTCCGGATTATCATGACTTCTGTATACAAACGGCATCTCCAACCAGTAGAAATGCTGTGCTACCGTTTCATTTGCAATAAGCATAAAATCTTCTATGATTTTTGTTGCCGTATTACGTTCATATGGTTTAATATCAAGCGGATGGCCTTCTTTATCAAGAACAATCTTTGTCTCTTCAAAATCAAAGTCAATAGAGCCACGCTTTCTTCTCTTATTACGTAAAATTTTTGCAAGCTCTTCCATTTCACAAAACATTGGTACAAACTGCTCATATTCCCGAATTAGCTCGCTATCTTTATCTTCTAATATCTTCTTTACATTCGTATAGGACATTCTTCTATCTACACGAATCACTGTTTCTGCTATCTGATAATCAACAACATCGCCTTTTTCATTAATGGACATCATACAGCTAAGTGCCAATCTGTCTACACCTGCATTCAGAGAGCAGATTCCATTGGAAAGTGCATGTGGCAGCATTGGAATTACCCTATCTACTAAATACACACTCGTTCCTCGATTTAATGCTTCTTTATCCAGCGCAGAATGTTCCTGTACATAATTGGTTACATCTGCAATGTGAACACCAAGATGATAGATGTCACCTTCTTTGGTCAGACTAACAGCATCATCTAAGTCCTTAGCATCTTCACCGTCAATCGTAACCATGCAAACATCTCTCAAATCCATTCTGCCTGCCATATCAGCCTCGGATACATCCTTAGACACACGTTCTGCTTGATTGAGAATTTTCTCTGAGAATTCCATTGGAAGTTCATATGCCCTCACAATCGACATAATATCAACTCCAGGGTCATTGATATGTCCAAGAATCTCTACTACTTTGCCTTCTGGACTTTTATATGGACTTCCATAGCTTGTAATCTCTACTACTACTTTATGCCCATCTACCGCTCCTTTAGAACGTTCTTTTGGAATAAAAATATCAGAAGATAATTTCATATTGTCTGGTATCACGAAACCAAAGTTGTTTTTACTTTGTTCATAAGTTCCTACAACCTGCTTCATACCACGTTCTACTATTTTTACTATTTCTGCTTCTTGTCTTTTGCCAAGTTTTCCTGGAAGAAGTTTTATCTCTACAATATCTTTATGAAAAGCATCATAAACCTTCGTCTCTGGAATATAATAATCCTCTGGCTGTCCTTCTACTTCTACGAAACCAAATCCTTTAGGATGACTAATAAATGTACCTACAATAGCTTCTTCTTTCTTTGGCTGCGCAATCGTATAACGACCACGTTTGGATATTTCAATTTTTCCCTCAGCCAGCAGTTCTGTTAATGCCTGTTTTAAAATCTCTCTGTCCTCTGCACCAACTCTTAAAAAGACTGCAAGTTCTTTTTCTTTCATCGGAACATACATGTCATCCTGAAAAAGTTCGCATATTAATTTTTTTCTTTCTTCTAATGTTTTTATCTTCATGCTATGTCCCTTTCTAATAAGCTACGCATGCACGCAAGGACATTTTCTACTTTTTCCGTTTCAGTAACAACGGATACCTTGCTTTACACGCTATCCTTATGACTTCCCGTCAAAACAAAAAACACTCTTTTGCAAGAGTGTTTTTACCAAACTTAACTAAATCTACTAATGTTCAATACAACTGCCAGTACCATAAACGCAATTGCAAGGTATTTTGTAATCTTTACAAGTTTACCTTCCATAGAACGACCTTTATTCTTACCCCAGTAGCTTTCAGCTGCACCACTGATTGCTCCTAAACCAGCAGATTTACCTTCTTGCAATAATACCAATGCTGTTAATGCTATACATACTAATATAAAAATTACGATAACTGCGATTCTTAATGCTCCCATTCTTACACCTCCTAATGTCAAGCAAATATTATTTTAACATATAGAGGTGCATTTTACAAGCACTTTTTACTGGAATTTTGGGTTTTCATGGAAGTATTCGGCAAAAAACTCTGACAGGATACCCTGTCAGAGTTTAGTATTAACGCTCAATCCATAAAATATTTATATACTTACAAACCAATTCGTATCATAGTCTCTGAATAATTCGTGTTTTCTCAACGAGTTATTCGTGTTCTTCAACGAATTATTCAGCGAGATCAGCATACATGAAGTGCCAGTAGCCGTAAGCTGAATGCCACATACCTGTAATTTTTTCGCTCTGTAACCAGAAGTCATTGTAGTATGCAACTGGAATACAAGCTGCATCATTCATTAAGATGTCCTCTGCCTGATGTAAAGCTGCAAAACGCTCTGTAGCATCTGTTGTTGTACGAGCGATTTCCATAGCTGCATCATATTCAGGATTGTTGTATTTACCATCATTGTTACCATTTGTGCTGTAAAGTAAATCAAGCATGTTAGAAGGATCGCTGTAGTCACCTACCCAACCGTTACGTGAAATTTCATAATCACCAGCACGACGAAGTGGTGTGAAGCTTGACCATTCAACTACTTCTACATTTAATGTGATACCAAGTTCAGCCCAAGCCTGCTGTAAGTATTCAGCAACTACTTTGTGGTAACCGGAATCATTTGTAGAATATGTGATTGTTGGGAATCCTTCCCCATTTGGATAACCTGCTTCTGCAAGAAGCGCTTTTGCTTCTTCTAAGTTACCAGCGTGATTTGCTGTATCAATGTATGGTGTACCACCATTTGCATTATCCATAAAGTTACCTTCTGCATCGTTCCAGCCTGGTCCCATAAAGTTAGGAGCTGCTGAATATGTTCCCTGCATTAATGTTCCTGCAACATATTCTCTATCAATTGCAAGGCTTAATGCTTTACGAACATTTGCATCTGTAAATGGTTCTTTTTCTGTATTTAAGCTGATGTAGTATGTTCCGATAATTGGATCTACATGGAAATCAGCATTGCCTTCAAGGCTTGGAATTTCTTCTGTAGGAACGTCTTTAATCAGTAATACTTCACCTGTCTGGTATGCACTGTAAGCTGCGTTAGCATCTTCCATAAGTACAAACTTAATGCTGTCAAGTTTGATAGCATCTGCATTCCAGTAGTTAGGGTTTTTGCTCATGATGATATGAGAATCTGGTACCCATTCTGTTACATAGAATGAACCATTAGATACATATGTTTCAGGAGCTGTTGCCCAAGTATCACCATTTGCTTCAATTGTAGCCTGCTGTACAGGGCTTAATGTTGCAAATGCAGCTAAACTATCGAAGAATGTACATGGTGCTGTAAGTTCTACAACGAATGTTTTTTCATCTGGAGCAGATACTGCTAAAGCATCAATGTTACCAGATGTAGCTTCTTCAAAACCTTTTACCATACCAAGAACTGTTTCTGCATATGGAGCTGCAACTTCTGGATCACATACACGTTTCCAGCTGTATACAAAATCATTTGCAGTTAAGTCTGTACCATCAGACCATTTTAATCCATCACGTAAATGGAATGTCCATGTAAGACCATCTTCTGATGTTTCCCATGTTTCTGCCTGTCCTGGTGCAATTTTACCTTCCTGATCGATTGTTAATAAACATTCGAAAGAGTGTAAAATCATGTTACCACCATCAACTGCACTGTTCAGAGCTGGATCAATTGTTTCTGGGTTAGGACCAATCTGAACTGCAAGCTGTTTGCCTTCACTTGTTGCTGTTTCAGCACTACCACAACCTGTGAAAGCTACACTGACTGTCATAATAACTGCCAGTAAAAGAGCAATTCTCTTTTTCATAATCAATTTCCTCCTTGTTTGATTCATGTGATTGAGTATATATTTATTCCGCAAAAACGTATATTTCTGCGGTATAAATCTGTTGTATTATAATATTTGTTCCCTACATATGCAATTATTTTTTGTTAGTTCACTTTGTCTAAATGATGACATGCCACATAATGACCTTTGGAAACTTCTTTCCATTCTGGCTGTTTCTGTGCACAGCATTCATCTGCATATGGACATCTAGTACGGAAACGGCATCCTGAAGGCGGATTCAATGGACTTGGTACATCACCTTCTAATACAATACGTTTACTTGCTCTTGCAACCTTAGGATCAGCAATCGGAATTGCAGAGATAAGACTCTTTGTATATGGATGTAAGCTATTAGAAATCAATTCATAGCTGTCTGCCAATTCCACCATCTTACCAAGATACATAACACCAATTCGGTTAGAAATATGTTTTACAACAGAAAGGTCATGTGCAATAAATAAATATGTCAGACCTAAGTTTTCCTGTAAATCTTCAAACATATTAACAACCTGTGCCTGAATGGATACATCAAGTGCAGAAATAGGCTCATCACATACAATAAACTCTGGATTGACTGCAAGTGCTCTTGCAATACCAACACGCTGACGCTGTCCACCAGAAAATTCATGTGGATAACGGTTTGCATGTTCAGAGTTTAAGCCTACTCTGTTTAACATCTCAATGATACGATCCTGTCTATCCTGTTTGCTTGCTGCAAGTTTATGAATATCGATTGCTTCACCAACAATATCACCTACCGTCATACGTGGATCAAGACTCGCATATGGGTCCTGGAATACAATCTGCATTTTGCGACGATATGGTAACATATCTACTGCAATTTTATTATCTTTATCAAAAATAACATCATTATCGTATATAATTTTACCACCTGTTGGCTCGTAAAGTCGAAGAAGTGAACGTCCTGTTGTTGTTTTACCACAACCTGATTCACCTACAAGACCTAATGTCTCTCCTTTGTTAATATAAAAAGATACATCATCCACTGCCTGAATGTATTTCTTGTTCTTACCAAAACCACCTGCTGGGAAGTACTGTTGTAAATGTTCTACCTGAACTAATTTATCGCTCATTATGCATTTCCTCCTTCCAGCATTGCTTTCTGATTCATAAAGCAATGAGTATAGTGTGTATCACTAAATTCTGTTACTGGTGGCATTTCACGCAGACAAATTTTCATACAATTTGCACATCTTGGAGCAAAAGGACAGCCCTTTGGAGGGTTGAGCAAGTCAATAGGCGTTCCTTCAATTGGAACAAGACGTTCATGCTCATTCGCATCCAATCTTGGAATGCTGCGTAATAAACCTTTTGTATATTCATGCTTCGGATTGTAAAAAATTTCATCTGTTGTACCATACTCTACAATCTTGCCAGCATACATAACTGCAATTTTCTCACACATACTAGCAACAATGCCAAGATCATGTGTAATCATAATAATTGCCATACCTAACTTATCCTTCAGTTCCATCATCAGTTCAAGAATCTGTGCCTGAATCGTCACGTCAAGTGCTGTTGTTGGCTCATCGGCAATTAACAATTTTGGTTCACAAGCAAGTGCTATCGCAATCATAACTCTCTGTCTCATACCACCTGAAAGTTCGTGTGGATACTGTTTGAGACGTTTGTCAGGCTCATTGATACCTACAAGGGTAAGCAACTCTTTTGCTCTTTCATTTGCTTCCTTTTTGTTCTTACCTGTATGCAGCATAATTACCTCACGAATCTGATTACCGATTGTGTATACAGGGTTTAAACTTGTCATAGGGTCCTGAAAAATAATAGATACTTCATTCCCTCTGATTTTACGCATATCTTTCTCTGTCATGTCATTAATGTGATGACCGTTAAAATCCAGACTACCACCAATGAGCTTACCTGGATGTGCAGTCAATCCCATTAAACTATATGCAGTTACGGATTTACCGGAACCACTTTCACCAACGATACCAAGCACTTCTCCCTCTTCAAGGCGCATGGATACGTCATTTAACGCTTTTACCTCTCCTGCTGGAGTAAAGAAAGAAAGGCGTTCATTTTTAATGTCTACTAAATATTCTCCCATTTTCTTCGCTCCTTTTTCTTAATTTTTCAATTTCGGGTCAAAGGCATCTCTGAGTCCGTCACCTAATAAGTTAAAGCTCAAAATAATCAAACTGATCAAAAGTGCAGGTGCAAACAATAAGTATGGATATGTATTTAATCCATTGATTGCCTCACTAGCAAGACTTCCCAAAGAAGGAAGTGGAACTGCAACACCAAGTCCTAAGAAACTTAAAAAGCTCTCTGTAAAAATAGAAGAAGGAATCTGTAATGTTGTTGTAACAATTAATGTTCCAATACAGTTTGTTAAAAGATGCTTTTTGATAATACGACCACTTGTTGCACCAAGTGCACGTGCCGCTGTTACATATTCATTTTCTTTTAACATCAGAATCTGGCTTCGTACCATACGTGCCATACCAACCCAGTATAACAATGCAAATACAATAAAAATACTAATTAAGTTTGTACCAACTACCTGTACCCATCCAAACCCTGGAATGGTTGCAAGTCCTTCTAATGTATCCTTTAACGCAAAGGATAATAATACAATTAATAGAATATCAGGAATTGTATAAATAATATCTACAACTCTCATAATAACCAAATCTATCCAGCCGCCAAAGAATGCTGCAATAGAGCCTACTACAGAACCTATCACAAGAATAATGGCTGTTGCAATCAAACCTACAAGAAGAGAAATACGACTTCCCATCATAATACGGATTGCATAATCTCTTCCCAGCTTGTCCGTACCAAGAAAATGTGGAAACACATCTTCTCCTGCTTCTTTTCGTGCTAATTCTTCTGCTGAATATTCCATTGGTGCAAGATTTTCTGAACCACGAATCTGCGTTTCATATGTGTATGGATAAAATGCAGGTACGATGAATGAGAAAATCATAACAATCACAATGACAATTAAACTTGCCATAGCTACTTTATTTTTAACAAGACGTCTTAATCCGTCTTTCCAGAAACTAACGCTTTCACGCATGACAACAAGGCTTTCTTTTTCTTCCGCTGTTGCAAGCACGAAATCATCAGGATTTAATTTCGACTGAAAACTAAGTGGATTGCTTTTCATAGCTTTTTCCTTTCTAACATAGATTATTTCAATTTGATTCTTGGGTCTACGAGTTTATATACAATATCAACAATAACATTCATGAATACCATGATGGTTGCAAGGAAAATTGTTGTTCCCATAATAACCGTATAGTCACGGTTTGTAATTGAGCCAATAAACTCACCACCAAGACCTGGGATTGTAAAAATTTTCTCTACAATAAAACTACCTGTTAACGTATATGCTGTCATTGGTCCTACGTATGTGATAACCGGTAATATAGCATTACGAAGTGCATGTTTGAAAAGGCTTACAAACTGAGAAAGACCTTTTGCACGTGCTGTACGCATATAATCCTGTCCTAAAACATCTAACATAGAAGAACGCATCAGTCTCATAATGTATGCTGTCGGATAGAATGATAAGGCAATAACCGGCATAACATAATGCTTCCATGATGTCAGACCAAATGTTGGAAACCATCCCAAATGAACACCTAAGAAGTACATTAACACGGTACAGATAACAAAACTTGGTACCGCAATACCACACGTTGATAATACACTGATAATATTGTCAACCGGCTTTCCTCTATTCAATGCTGCAATACATCCAAGTGGAATACCAAAACACAAGGCTACAATAATAGAAACACCACCAACTCTTGCAGACACAGGGAATTTTGTTGCAATAATAGATGAAACTGTACGACCACGCTGTTTTAAGCTATCTCCGAAATCTCCGTGCATCGCATCTGATATATAGGTAAGATACTGCTGGAACAGCGGTTTATCCAAACCATATTTGGCTTCTAAGGCGGCCTGCGCTTTTGGGCTGATTGCTTTTTCTGAAAGGAATGGTCCACCCGGCACCATATTCATCAGGAAAAATGTAAGCGTTGCTACAGTAAAGATTGTAACAAATGCCAGTACAAGTCTTTTAATAATGTACTTAATCATAGTTGATTTACTCCTTCGCTTTTCTTCGTATTACATGTTTTGGCACTGTCTTAACTGTTTTATAGCTTCTCTCACAATTTCGCATTTAACGCTTTAGTGTTTTAAACAACTAAGACAGTGCTAAAACAAAGTTCTTCTATATACACAAAAATACCGAATCTTATTATGACTCGGCATCTTTGCGCATGAACATTTACTATTTTATCGGTACTTTAGAAAAATGTCAACAAATATTGTTGCATTTTCCATAAATAAACTGCTAATCTTACAATATTTAGTAGTTTAATTGCTGAATTTGTCATTTATAACCGCATTTTCTTCCGTTTATTTGTCTATATTTTGTCAAAAGGTTCCTTATACTCTGCTACATTTCCCAATTCTTCTTCAATCCGAAGCAACTGGTTATACTTGGCAACTCTATCTGAACGGCACGGAGCACCTGTTTTAATCTGTCCAGCATTCACTGCCACTGCGATATCAGCAATCATTGTATCCTCTGTCTCGCCTGAACGATGGGAAATCACTGCTTTATATCCAT
Organism: Lachnospiraceae bacterium; assembly: GCA_017472325.1. Lineage (GTDB taxonomy): Bacteria > Bacillota > Clostridia > Lachnospirales > Lachnospiraceae > RGIG4733. The sequence continues at coordinate 11,401 of JAFUQM010000051.1, read as the reverse complement.
TTTTATGTGCCATCTCAATTGCTTCAAACGCTTCTGACAGCGTACCAATCTGGTTTACTTTTACAAGAATTGCATTTGCCACCTTCAATTTAATGCCTGCATCCAGACGCTTTGTATTGGTTACAAATAAATCATCACCGACAAGTTGTATTTTCTCTCCAAGTCGTTTTGTCATTAATTGCCACCCATCCCAGTCATCTTCAAACAATCCATCTTCGATAGAAATGATAGGAAATTCCTCAATCAATTCCTCATAATAAGCAACCATCTCATTGGCATCTCTTTGCACGTCATTGCCTGCCATTTGGCTCTCCCCCGGAAAATAATACATTCCTGTTTCTTCATTATATAATTCACTTGCAGCTGCATCAATTGCAATCTTGATATCTTGCCCTGGAACATATTTGCTCGTCTCAATTGCTTCTACGATTAGTCTTAAAACTTCTTTGGAATCTGCAAGGTTAGGTGCAAATCCACCTTCGTCCCCTACTCCAGTAGAAAGTCCTCTATCATTGCAGATTTTCTTCAAATTATGATAAATCTCTGCACAGATACGAAGTCCCTCTGCAAAACTTTCTGCCTGTACTGGCATAATCATAAATTCCTGCAAATCCACAGTATTATCTGCATGCTTTCCACCATTTAAAATATTCATCATTGGCACTGGCATACGTCTTGCCGCAATCCCTCCAAGATATTGATATAACGACATATCCATAGCATTTGCAGCCGCTCTTGCGCATGCCATCGAAACACCAAGTGTCGCATTTGCTCCAAGATTACCTTTATTCTCTGTCCCATCTGCATCAATTAAAATACGGTCAATTTCACCTTGATGCAGCGCATTTTTACCAATCAGTGCTTCGCGCAGCTTCGTATTTACATTTTTTACTGCATTCTGTACTCCAAGTCCAAAATATCTTGTCTCTCCGTCACGAAGTTCTACTGCCTCAAACCTTCCTGTACTGGCGCCGGATGGCACCGCCGCTTTACCAACAATGCAGCCATCAATTGTCACTTCTGCTTCTACGGTTGGATTCCCTCTAGAGTCCAAAATCTCTCTTGCATGTACATCTGTAATTTCCAAAAATAAGTTCATAGTCTTCTCCTTTACGAAAAAATTATTCTCACTATCCTATTCTTTCCAAAGATGTACAGATTATCCATGCCAATTACATACACATAATAAAAACGTCCGTCAGAATTATGCACAATCACATAACTACCCGACAGACGTTTTCCTACGTCATATTATTTTTTGATTAACAATGATTTACCTGTCATTTCTACAGGCTGTTCTTTACCCATAATCTCAATCAAAGTAGGTACGATATCGGCCAGACATCCGCCTTCTCGCAGTGTATAAGCCTCATCATAATTTACTAAGATAAATGGAACTTCGTTTGTTGTATGTGCTGTAAATGGAGCTCCTGTTTCGTAATCCACTAATTGCTCTGCATTACCGTGGTCAGCACAGATAAACATAGTACCATCCATTTCTTTTACTGCATCTACCGCTTTGCCTACACATTCATCTACAGCTTCAACAGCCTTAATTGCTGCTGCTTCCACACCTGTATGTCCAACCATATCAGGGTTAGCGAAGTTGATGATGACAACATCATATTTATCTGATTTGATTGCTTCCACTAATTTGTCACATACTTCGTATGCACTCATCTCTGGTTTTAAGTCGTAAGTTGCAACTTTAGGTGAATTTACAAGGATTCTGTCTTCACCTTTGTTTGGCTCTTCTACACCACCATTAAAGAAGAATGTAACGTGTGCATATTTTTCTGTTTCTGCAATTCTTGCCTGTGTCATATCATTAGCAGCTAACCACTCGCCAAATGTATTGGTAACAGCAATTTTGTGGAATGCTACTTCTTTGTTTGGAATTGTTGGGTCATAATCTGAGAAGCATACATATTTGATATCCACTCTGTCTCCTCTGTCAAATCCTTTGAAATCATCATCGCAAAAAGCTCTTGTGATTTCTCTTGCTCTATCTGGTCTAAAGTTAAAGAAGATAACAGAATCTTTTGCTTTGATTGTTGCTACTGGCGCACCATCTTTTACCACAACTGTTGGTTTTACAAATTCGTCTGTTTCATCTTTATCATAAGAAACCTGGATGCCTTCTGGACCAGACACTGCTGTCTGTCCTTCTCCTTTTGTCAGTGCATCATAAGCTAGTTTTACTCTGTCATAGTTGTTATCTCTATCCATTGCATAGTAACGTCCCATAACGGATGCAATCTCACCTACACCAATTTCCTGCATCTTTGCATCTAACTGCTCTGCAAATTCTTTACCACTTGCAGGAGGTGTATCACGTCCATCCAAGAAGCAATGTACATAAACTTTTTCTAATCCATTTCTCTTTGCCAATTCTAACAAACCGTAAAGATGTGTATTGTGGCTGTGTACACCACCATCAGAAAGAAGTCCAAACATATGAAGTGCGGAATCATTTTCTTTACAATTATTTACAGCATTTAATAATGCAGGATTTTCAAAAAAAGTACCATCCTGGATTTCTTTTGTAATTCTTGTGAGTTCCTGATATACAATACGACCAGCACCCATGTTCAGATGTCCAACTTCTGAATTTCCCATCTGTCCGTCTGGCAGACCTACTGCCATTCCACTTGCGTTACCTTTGACAAATGGACATTCTGCCATTAATTTGTCCATAACAGGTGTTTTCGCTTCTGCTACGGCATTGCCTTCTGTTTTGGCATTTAATCCATATCCATCAAGAATCATTAATACGGTTGGTTTTTTACTCATGATCATTCTCCTCTTTCTATGTTGTGATGCATGTACGGCACTAACCATACATACCTATTTCATACTTTGTCTGTATCACTGAGATTATACACTGTTTCTAAGTCCGGCGCAAGACTTTGTGACAGCAATCCTATGACTTATCCAAAAAAAAGATTTCAAAATAGTGGTACAAATGGTATAATGCAACATAGACTTATGAGCAGAGGTGAATACTATGATTACATTGCTTGCCAGAATATTTATTAAAGATAGAAATGATACCACTTCCCCGGAAGTCCGTCAAGCCTACGGCGTGCTCTGTGGTGCCGTTGGTATCGTATTAAATATTTTACTCTTTATTGGGAAATTTTTTGCTGGAGCAATTAGTCACTCCATTTCCATTACTGCAGATGCTTTTAACAACTTATCTGACGCAGGTTCGTCTGTTATTTCTCTGATCGGTTTTAAGATGTCAGGACAGAAACCGGATATTGACCATCCATTTGGACATGGTAGAATCGAATATTTGTCAGGCTTGTTCGTATCCATTGCAATTCTCTTTATGGGATTTGAACTTGTCAAAAGCTCTGTTAACAAAATCATCCACCCTGAACCAATTGAATTCAGCCTTCTGATTGTTGTAATTTTGCTTGTATCCATTGCCGTTAAGTTTTATATGGGATTTTACAATAGCAGATATGGCAAAAAATTGGATTCCGCTACACTTAAAGCTACAGCAACCGACAGCTTGAGTGATACACTGGCTACTACCGTTGTTCTGATTGCAACATTATTTGCACATCTGACAAACATTAATATTGATGGTTACTGCGGTGTTGCGGTTGGACTCTTTATTCTCTATGCCGGCTACAACGCTGCAAAAGAAACGATTTCTCCGTTGCTTGGTCAAAAAGCCGATCCGGAATTTGTACAGTCCATTGAAGACCTTGTATTGCAACATGCAGAAGTACTTGGCATTCACGACTTAATTGTACATGATTATGGCCCCGGACGTCGAATGGTTTCCTTGCATGCAGAAGTACCGGCTTCCGGCAACATTCTGGATTTGCACGATGCAATTGACAATATCGAACATGAACTTCGCAGCAAATTGAAATGTGATGCAGTGATCCATATGGATCCTATTATGAACGATGACCCTGAAACTATAGCTCTAAAGGACAAGGTAAGTGGTTTATTACATCATATTGATGCCGCAATTACCATGCATGATTTCCGTATTGTGAAGGGACCGACGCATACTAATTTGATTTTCGACGTTGTTGTACCTTATGATTTTCATTTGAACGATAATGAAATAAAGCTGACAATCGCAAAAGCGGTTGCCGATATTGATACAAAATATTTTACGGTCATTGAAGTGGATAAAGCGTATTATTAAAAGAGAGTTCCACACTGATATATACCTCCTTACTGATTTATCCAGTAAAGAAGATACCTACCAGTGTGCGAACTCTCTCTTTTCTATCTAGTTTATGACACAACATAATTGATATATTTTTGATAATCACTGTGTTTTACACTTAGGGTCAAAAGAACTCCGTTTTCTTTATATTCTGCTTCTGACACAGTAGCATGTTCATTCAAATACGAAGTAATGCTTCCCTTATCATATGGAATCAGCATCTGACATTCTTTGTAATCTAAAAAAATCCTATCTCGCATCATCCCAACAAGTGCCTCAATACCTAACTGTTTCTTGGCAGACATATAGATGCGATTTTCTTTTATCATCGGAAGTTCATCTTCTGGCATGACAAGGTCTGCCTTGTTCATGACATATATACACGGAATGCTGTCTGCACCTAGCTCCTTTAACGTATCTTCCGTAACTCTGATATGTTCTTTAAAATGTACGTCGGAATAATCGATAATCTGTAATAATAAATCTGCATTTCGCACTTCTTCCAATGTCGAGCGAAAGGCTTTGATTAGATTATGCGGTAATTTATCAATAAATCCTACGGTATCAGATAAAAGAAAATTCTTATTGTCACCCGGTTCGATTTTTCTTACTGTTGTATCGAGTGTAGCAAAGAGCATATTTTTCTCTTCTACTTTTTTATCCTCACTTTCTGAAAACATATCCAACATGGCGTTCATCATTGTAGACTTTCCTGCATTCGTATACCCTACGAGTGCTACCTGTGGCATATTAGAGTTCATACGTTGCTTTCTCTGCGTATCGCGGTCTTTTGCAATTGTCTCTAATTCTTTACGAAGTTCTGACAAACGATGCTCTATTCTTCTACGGTCCAATTCCAGTTTTTTCTCACCGGCACCTTTGTTACTAAGACCACTACCGCCACCCTGTCTGGACAGCGATGTATGCATGCCGACTAATCGTGGGAGCATATATTGTAATCTTGCTGTCTCAACTTGCAACTTTGCTTCTCTAGTCTTAGCTCTTGTTGAAAAAATTTCCAGAATGAGTGTTGTTCTGTCTAAAATCGGAAGCACGAGTTCTCTTTGCAGGTTGCGTAACTGTGAGGGTGTCAAAGCATTGTCAAAAATGATGTAGTCCGCTTCTAACGCCGTTGCTGCTTCTCGCACCTCGTCTACCTTACCCGTACCAATGTAAAATGCCTGATTGATAGTAGCCAGATTCTGCTCCACTTTACCAATTACTTCCATATCACAGGCCTCTGCCAGGCTAGCCAATTCTTCCATAGAAATTTCAAAATCTGCATCATCATTCAAGTTAATCCCTACTAAAATTGCTCTTTGTTTTTCTTCCATCTATTGTATTCTCCATTCCTCACAGGATACCTAATTTGTCTCTCCTACTTTCCATGTTTGTGATGGCGCACAATTCCACGTCAGCTGTTCTCCATCACTTATCACAACAACAGTTCCCTGTTCATCAGTACGAAATAGCTTGACACCATTTTCCCGTAATGTATTTAACACTTCTGCGTGCGGTTGTCCATAATCATTGCCATCAGCACAACTAATAACTGCATATTTCGGTAATACTTTCTCCATAAAAGCAGCCGTAGAAGAGGTACTGCTTCCATGATGTCCCGCTTGGTAAACATCACACGAAAGGTCCATTCCACTTTGCAGCAAGTCCCACTCTGCATCGGCTTCTGCATCCCCGGTAAATAAAAATCTATTTTCTCCATGCTGTAATAACAATCCTATGGAACGATTGTTGATATTATCTCCATAATTATTATGAATTGGTGCAATGATAGTAAAATTGGCATCTCCTAATGTATATTCTGCTCCGACAACAGGAAGGATATTCTGTATGTTCCGATATTCCATTGCATCTATGACATTTCTATAAGCAGCTGTATCCATTGTATCATCCGTCATAATCAATGTATCAATCTCAAACTTTGTCAAAATAACATCTGCACCACCTATGTGATCTTCATGTTGATGTGTTAATATTAGATAATTCAGTTTTTCTATCCCCTGCTTTTGCAAATAATTCTGAATTGTCGTACCCTTACTATCATCACCCGCATCAATCAGCATTGTATATTCATCATTCACAATCAGTGTTGCATCACCCTGACCTACATCCAGAAAGTGCACTTCCAATTTGCTTATGGTATCATCAACCGCATTTGCAGAAACAACAACTGAGACGTTCTGCGTTGTTGCACTATCATTCTCTGATACCCCCATCTGCTTCTCTTCTGCTTGACTCGTCTGTGCATCTTCCTGTAAATCCACCTGCACTTCTTCCTGCTGTGTCTCTGTGTTATGTTCCGGTGCTTCTGCTTGCATACCTCCAAATAAACGCATGGAAAGAATCAGCAGAACCACAAATACAATCCCCTGCTTAGGTTTACTTTTTTTATTCATCCATTTTCTCCTCACCAACAACTATCTATATAGTATCACAATCATTGATAGATTCCAATATGGCAGTTAGCTAGCATCTAACAAGACAGAAACCGTATCACACATCACTACTTGCTTTATTCGACAAAAAACCCATTTCAATTAGTATATTTCAACTAACCGAAATGGGTTTTATAACTTATATCAGTTTCTTAACAACAACTATTATTTGCAGTTTACGATTTCTAACACTTTCTTTAAATTTCCTTGTATTTTCAAGGTTTTTCAAATCGTAGTGATACTTAATAGTGATACTTTTTAATTTATCAAAACTGTTATTCTCTGTAAAAAATAACATTCTATTTAGTAATCTCAATACAAGTATCACTTTTTAGCCATTTTCATGCTATAGTGATATTATCAAATTTTCACTACCTTAAAAAGGAAATGGAACGAATTTTTCAAAAAATGCTTGAACAATAGGCTCACGTTTATCAGCAATTTTCTAAGGCGCTTCCTATCCTTCCATACTCGCTTTTTGAAAAGCTAAATTTATTTCATTAGCCTCAATTCTTAAAAATTCAATTAATTTATATGACCTCACAATTTCTTCTCCTTTGAATCTTCACATTTTAACTACAATCTTTTTTCAACTAAGAATTTATCGCTCCATCAAACTGAAATTTTCAAGTGACTCGTAAACAGAAAATTATCCTTCATTTAAACCACTTATCCGATTGCTTTTTTCACCGCTTCAACCCCTTTTATGAGTTTCTATCTTAAAAGAGTCCCCAACTCATTTTTGCCGTATTTTTAAAAGAGGTTTTTTATATAAACAATAAGATTACTAAATACTTATAAAAAAGGGGCTGTAAAAAAACAGCCATAAAGAGAAGTTACGGTAATGCCGAAAGGTAACACCGTAGCTTCTCTACTTTTATAAATCATTTTTATATAAAAACAGCGTCACTTATTAAGCCTATCCGAAAATAGGCTTTTGGCAGACTATATCTGCAGTACACTACGCCGCAGCACTGGTGATTCGCTTCTTTTTGTTGTGATATTTATAAAGGTTATAACCACAGGAAATCAGGGTTAACTCCAAAAGAACACTTTCTTTCCCTCTGCGGAAGAGTCTTTTATATGCCCTGTCCCATTTGATAATGCCGAAGGTTCCTTCTGACTGGATGCTCCGGTTCATACATAACAGAGCTCCGTGAATACTTTCCAGATTTGAAATGACTTCTTCATGGAATCCGGTTAGCTCATGGTTTACTCTCACAGTACGGTTTCCTTTTGCTGATTTGCAACACTCAGATTTATGAGGGCAGCCTTCACAGTTCTCACATTCGTATATTTCCTCGGTTCTTCCATACTTGTTTCCTTTTACATGTTTATTGTACTTAAAGACAAATTTTCTATCGTTCGGGCAAATCAGATTTCCTTCTGTATCCCGCTTGAAATTTACTGCACGGTAAGGATTTGTGTGATATTTTTCGTTTTTAGTTTCTTTCTCAAACATGGTAAATTTCATGTATTTTTCCATGCCATGTTCTTCACAGTACAGGTAATTATTATAAGAACCATAACCGGCATCCGCCATCGGATATTTCGGATAATGCCCATAGGTTTTCCTGAACTTTTCCATAAGTGGTACAAAGCAGTCCTGGTCGGATGCGTAAGGTTTTGCATCAATCACTGCGATGTATTCGTCACAGATGGCAGCCTGTACATTATAAGCAGGAAGAAGCTGGTCATTTCCCATGTAGTCCCTTTTGATGCGCATGAATGTAGCATCATGGTCAGTTTTGGCATAACTGTTTCTGCTTTCACCACAGATTTCTATGTGCTTTGCATAGGTTTTCAGCCGTTCCAGATAACTTTCCATCTCCTGATACTGCCGTTGGTGAAGAGTTTTACGGTGTCCACGTCCGGTAACAAACTTAGTTACATCAAGACTTGTTGCCACGCGATACTGTAAAAGAAGTTCTTCCACGTAATCAACCGCATAAACTTCTCTTTTTTCAAACTTTATTCCCTGATAGCCCAGCACTTCTTCATTTACCTTATCAATGAGTGCAGAAAGTTTTTCGAATACTTTATCCCTGTTTCTGATACAGGATTTTTTCCATACCCAGGTATAGCGGTTGGCGTTGGCTTCTAGTTTTGTTCCATCAATGTAAGTATGCTCCAGGTCAACCTGTTCTTTTTCAAAGATATATCTGTTGATTTCTTTAAAAATCTCTTCGACCGATGCAGTAAGTTCATTTCGGATAAAGTTTCCAAAAGTGGCAAAAGAAGGAGCGTTCATTCCATCAAGAAGATATAGGAAACGGATGTCGTTCCGGCAGAGTTTTTCAATGTCCCGAAGGGAACTGATGCCATGCTCCATAAATGCAAAGAGTATTACCTTAAGCAGTTTCTGTGCATCACATCTTGGGCGGCCTGTTTTGTAGTCCTTGTCTTCTACAAAGTATGGTGTTAGGTCAATGTGATCCATGACTTCACAACAAGTATATACCGGGTCAGCGATATCGATTAATTTTTCAATTTCCAATGGTAATTTCAGCTGACGGGTGGTATAATTACCATTGGTGTTTTGAGTTAGTAGCATAACTAATTATACCAAAAAATCGCTGAAGTCTCACGACCTCAGCGATTTTTTTCTTAGGGGAGTTTTTTTACAGCCCCTTTTTTCTTAATAATCAAATCATTTTAATAAATTACCAAATTCCTACTATTTGCCTATACAAATGTTAATCTAATTCTATTTCATAAGCTCTTCAAATGCTTCTGCTACAATAGGTTTAGAATAATAGTAACCTTGTATACTACAATCACCAAACGGTCTTAGAAACTCTACCTGAGACAGGGTTTCTACCCCTTCCACTACGACTTTTAAATTCAAGGTATGAGCCATGTCAATTAAGGCCTTCAAAATCTTTCTACCCTTTTCCTGTTCTCCATCCAAGAATTTCAAATCCATTTTAAGGATATCAAGCGGCATCTCTTTTAACATATTAAGCGAAGAATAACCACTACCAAAGTCATCCATTGCTATTTTGAATCCTAAATCCTGCAGTTCACGAATTAGTTCATATATCGCATCTGGAGCATCACCACAAATAGATTCTGTAATCTCTAATTCAATATCTCTTGTTTCCAAGTCATATTTCTCTATCAGATTTAACAATCTATGCTTTAATTCATTTCCATAAAAATGTGCTCTTGAAACATTGATAGAAATAGGTACTGTTTTCACTCCATCTGTTTTTAACTTTTTAAGCAGTTTGCATGTTTCTTCCCACACATAATAATCCAAATGGATAATAAAGCCATTCTTTTCAAATACAGGAATAAAGACTCCTGGAGATATCATTCCCTTTTTAGGATGCTGCCACCTAACTAAGGCTTCACCACCTACCACCTTTTCTGATACAGAATTATATTTAGGCTGTACTACGATATAAAACTGACGCTCTTCTAACGCCTTTTCCATTTCGTTTTCAATCTCCTGCTCCACCATAATCTGTTTATGTTCCAAATCATTGTAAAAATGAATATATTCTACATACTTGTATGTTTTGTCATGGGCAGCAGCAAAAGCTCTGTCACACATAACATTTACAGGCATGGAATTTCCATCTTCCACAATAAATACTCCATAAACTACTTTGATATCCATATCTTCCAAAAAGGTCTTAAAACTCTTTGGGAAGTCAATTCTTTCAAAGTCTTTTTTAGACATACACATATAGTAGTGGTCTGCCATAAAACGGGCAGGAATCATTTCATATTTTTTACCAATATCTAGTAACTGTTTTGCCAGTTCTTTTAATAATTCATCTCCAGCATTTATTCCATAGAGTTCATTTACAACCTTAAAATTAGAAACATCCATGGTTACAATACACATCTCTTCTCTTGTTTTATCAATTAACTCTCTTGCTAATTCAAAGAAATAAGTTCGATTATATAAACCGGTAATCTCATCCAACTGTATTTTTTTCTGCAGTAATTCGTATTCCTTTTTTTCAACTTTATAATTAGCTATTCTATTGGTAAGTAACGCATACATAACTAATGCCACAGCCACGATAAATGTAATAAATATAATCCACTCCCAATACTGATACCAAAAATCAGCAATCTCTATTGGATATGGGTTCATAAGTAATTCACGTTCTATAATTTCATTGATTTCAGAATCTGAAATATAATGAATTGCCTTATTCATAATATTAATTAACATTTCCTGATCTTCACTTGCAACAATACAAACATCACTTCCATGATTTACACCTGGAACAATAGCAAGTTTGTCTGCAAACTCAGGTTTCTGCATCAAATAGCTTACACGCAGACTGTTCTGAATAACGATACCTGCTTGTTTGTTTAAAAGAGCTTCCAAACATGTTTTTACATCTTCGTAGTATTTAATTTCATAATCTGGATTTTCTTCCAGTAATAAAGGTTCTAAATACTCTAAGTCTTTTGTTGTTGCAATGACATGAGAAACATATTTATCTTCTATAAATGCTTCCTGAGGTTTTACATATGCCAAAGAAACCTCTGCAATAGGATTAGAAACTTTCGTTCCTTCTAAATTACCCATATACTCCATAGCCTTTTGCGTACGAAGTAATAAATAATCACTTTCCAGATATTTCTTATAAGTCTCACTGGAATACACTTCCGATTCTGCACCCTCTAACACAAAATCAATTCCACTTTTTTTTGCTAAAAGTTTAATAAGCTCAGCCCAAACGCCCTTTGTTTCTCCATCTTCTATATAACAGGAAGGTTTCTG